>JAHFDX010000004.1 GCA_023248785.1 Myxococcales bacterium | reverse complement strand
GACGCGTCGCTTCTTTTCCCACGCTTCCTGCGTGTGTGCGGGATCTTCGGGACAATACTCGCCGTATCCTTTGCTTCGAAGGCGCTTGCTGTCGACTTTGCGTTGGACAAGCGACTTGACTACCGAACTCGCACGGTTATGCGTGAGCCTCAGGTTGTTCGCGTCGCTGTCCCGTTCGTCGGCGTGCCCCGCCACTTCAACAAGCACAAACTCGGGGTGCTTATTGAGCGTGTCCGCAACGGCATCGAGCAGCGAAAACGACGGGGGCAAGATGACCGCCGAGCCCGTGGCAAACTGAATCTTTTCGAGGATCACAATGCTGTTGTTCTTGATGATGAGCTTGGTTTGGTCAGGGCAACCGTCGTCATCTTCGAAGCCATTGTAGGTTTCCGGTTCGTCGGGGCACTTGTCGCGGATGTCGGGAATTCCGTCTTTGTCCCGGTCTCGATTGCCGTCGGGGCAACCGTCGTCATCTTCAAAGCCGTTGTAATCTTCCGGCTCGTCGGGACACTTGTCCTTTGAATCAGGGATTCCATCCTTGTCACGGTCACCGTCGGTAAACTCGGGACAGCCATCGGTGTCTCTGTCGCCGTCGAAATCCTCGGGAACGTTCGGGCAACGATCGACGATGTCGGGGATGCCATCTTTGTCGTTATCCGGATCGGGGCAACCGTCTTCGTCTTCAAAGCCGTCTTTGTCTTCTGGCTCGTCGGGACATTTGTCGACGTCATCCTTAATGCCGTCGTTATCGCGATCGCCGATCGAAGGTTCGAAAATGAAACCGATCGTGGCACGAATATCGGCTGCTTCGAAGCCGCCTGTGTAGCGAGGGCCACCCGCGAGCATGAGGTACGAATTTTTCTCTACGAAGACCTTGAGGCCACCGACGAGCTCGTTGGAGAAACGCGGTCCGCTGTCGACGTTCTTGGCGAGAAGTGCCGTGCCATAGGTTTCCGCGACAAGGTCGAGCGGTTCGAGAACACGAACCGAGAAACCGCCGCCATATGTCACGCGGTTTCCGTCGCGAAACTGTCCATTGCGAAGCAGAAGCGCGGTGTCGCTGACCACATGGCCGCGAAAGCCACCGTTGATCGCCAGTTTCACCAGGTCCCCGTTCACTCCACCGAACCGCTTCTCGACCATCAGTTGCGGCCAATAGAAGAGCCCCGGGTCTGCGCCCGCACTGCGCGGAGCGTTGGTAATCGGCAGGCCAAGTTGGAACGCGAGCGCCACCCCGAGGCCGTTTTCGAGGCGAAGTACCCGGTACTTGCTGTGGATTGCAAAGTACCCGATCGTTTGCGAGTCGAGCTGCCCGAGGCCCCACCCGGCAACGCCTGCCCCTCCCGATGGTGTGGTTTGCGCGTTTCCGGCCATCAGGTTGATGCCCGTGGAGGCGCCCACGACCAAACGGTTGGCGAGGCCGTAGTTGAAAAGTCCCGTGCCCTGGAAGCTGTGATTGATCAATTGGGGGCTTCGTTGCCCAACGTCGGCGACGCGAAGAAGGACGTGGCCGTAGTCGATGACAAACCCGAAGCTCACCTGGCCCGCGCCGAGAATGTCCGTCCCGTTGACGGTGAAAAAGCCCTTGGAATCAAGCGCTGGGCGGAAGAGATGGGTGTCGAAGCCGTTGCCGTTGCTTTCTGGAATGGTCTGCGCGTGGACTTTCTGGGTTAACCCACAAGATCCAAGGGCAAGGAGCAGAAACGCGGTCGAAAATCGACGGTTCATCGCGGGGCACTCCACACGCACAAGCATGTGTTGGAACAAAAGCGCACCATGCGCACGCCTGCGCCGGCAACAAAGCGGCAATTTGGTACGCTTCGATCACGGGACCATGCTTTGGAATACCGGCGTTCGCTCGCATCTCGCGGCCATGCTCGTTGTTGTCGCCACATCGGCGCGAACAGCCGTGGTGCGCGCCGACGTGCCTCAAGCTCCCTTGGTGACTGCGCGCACGTTTGAATCGCCTTCGAGCCGGACCGTTTTTGCTATCGTTGTGGGTACACTGCTGGTTTTCGTTGGCAGTCTCGGTGTTTGGTTGCGATGGCGCCAACGGGCTGCGCACCCGCGTCCTATGCGAAAGACTAGCGTGTCTGCCTTCGCACCCACCTCTCGCGGGCGCGTGTGCTCGGCGTGCGGGCGAACCTTGCCAAGTGGTGCTGCGCATTGCTCGCTCGACGGTGCGCCGGGTGTGGAACGCGATCTCGTCGAAGCTGAAAGGCCGCCCCTAGGTTGCCCGACGTGCGGAGTTAGCTACCCCGCCGACTTGCGTATCTGCCCGAACGATGGCGACGCGCTCATGGCAACGCCCATGCACGCCTCGATGGTCTCAGCTTCGCACGGGGAGGGAGTCGAGCGAGTGTGCCCTGCCTGCGGGCACCGCAGCCGGCACGAGAAGTTCTGTTCGGCCGACGGATCGCTGCTTGAAGCGCTAAATTGAATAGAACCGTTGAGATTGTATTGCACCTCGTTTTGCGCGACCCTCTACCAGCCTCGCGTGCCTGCGGCGAACGCCCTCGGGCCGACAACAACCCGTTAGGACCCACGTTTTGAGTCAACCATGAAAGTCTCCTGCCAGGCATGCCAGGCCAAGTACACGATCGCGGACGCGAAAGTCGCCGGCAAGATCGCCAAGATTCGTTGCAAAAAATGCGGCGAAATAGTGGTGATTAACGGCAAGTCCCTGGTGTCGGTCATGGCACCCTTGGCAGTCGACGACACCTGGACTGTTCTTGCAGACGACGATCAGCAGCTTACGATGAAACGTTCGGAGCTCCTTCTGGCGTTTCGCGAGGGGCGCATTGCCGAGACCACGTACTGCTGGCGCGAAGACATGCCGGATTGGTTGCCACTCAACGAAATTCCCGATCTCGCGCAAGCGCTTGGGCAAGGGGGAGAGCAACCGGATGCGTCGCGCGATCCAAGTCTGATTGAGGCCTCATCCGCCGCGCACCTTGCGTCCGATTCGCATGCAGCTGCGCCGTACATTCCGCCGCAAGAGCCTGCGCGCGGATCGATGCTCCCACCGAACGACGTCAGCGACCGTTTTTCGCGTCCCGCTCCACCGCACGAAGCGACACACGAATATCGCGCGCACGAAAACTATACACAGCCGGGTCCGTTTGCGCCGGCACCCTCAGCATCAGACGTAACCTCGCAGCCGTCATTTCCGACGCCGTCGTTTCCGCCCATTGGAGGATCTCCGCTGCCCGAGCCTGCCATCGGCATCGTGAACGAAGGGCCTTTTTACACGCAAGCGAACACACCTCTGGCCTTTACGCCGAGCGAGCCTGTGCCTCTTGCACCACCCAGCCGTCCGGCCGGGCCGTTCTTCGGTGGGCAATCGCCACCGCCAAGCAACGCGAGTGTTTTTGCGCAGTCGCCGAATTTCCCACCCACTGCGGGCGTCCCAATATTCTCAGACCCACCATCGGCGCCGCCGTCGTGGGAGCCGCCGCCGTCAGAGCCGCTTGTAGGTGGGAGATTTAGTTCTAGACCGGGCCTTCTGATGCGAAGCAATGCGTCACCGAATCAGCCGAACCCATCGGACGTGCTCGCTCGGTTGGGCAATGGCTCGGCAGACTCAGAGGCATCGTTGGGCGACGCTCCTCTGACCGGCGAGCGCAACGAATCGAGCGTTCTGTTTTCGATAGCTTCTTTAAGTGGCGAGGTGCGACCACCGAAACCCGCAGAGAGCTCCCCCGCGAGTGAGAATTCGGGGCTTATCGATATGCGTGCACTTGCCGGCTCGTTCGCGAAGCGTGAAGCACCCACTGCGCCTTCAGGTCGTGTTGACGACATTATGAATCTCAGCGCATCGTCGTCGATCTCGGCGAGCCTTTCGCCACCCGTTCTTCCCGGTGCGTTGCCTTCTCCGATGATGATGTCGCTCTCCCGCGCGCCCGCAACGTCCTCTTCAGGTGGTAGCTCGGTGGCCATGATCGCGGGGGTTGGCGTTCTATTGGTTGGCCTTGCGGCAGTCGCGGGGGTTGTGATTTCGCAGCGGCGATCGGCCACTCCGGCCGCACCATCAAGCTCTCCGTCAACAATCGCATCCGTGCCGTCGGCCACCATCTCGGCCAGCGCGTCTGCCAAGGTTCCAACCGGTCCGGCGTTCGACAAAGATGCCGCTCGCGCAGCGCTCACCACTGCATCCGCAAAGATCATTTCATGCAAGGAAAGGGGTGGGCCCACGGGTGACGGTCGCGTTCTTGTTACATTTAGACCCGACGGCACTGTGGAGTCTGCCAAGGTGGAGAGTGCACCTTTCGCAAACACGCGTGTTGGGCATTGTGTCGAGCAAAAATTCGTTGATACGAAAGTGCCTGCCTTCAGCGGAGCGCCCCAACCGGTGAGCCGCAGCTTTACAATCAAGTGAGCACGCTACTCGTTGCGCTCGTAGCGGTTGCCGGGTTCATTCTCGGTGTGCGTGTCGGGATTGCATTGGGCGAACGTTCGGCTCGGCGCCGAGCCCGCCTGGAGTCGCCGCGGTGAAGGCGAGGTGTGCGCGAGTTATGATCTTGAGCGCACTGCCATGGCTTGCGTCGTTGGGTTGTGTGCCTGCGGATCCTGCAGTGCCTCCGATGGCACCTGAACCTGTGCCGATGGCTTTGACGGAGCGTGCGACTGAAAGTGCTCCATCCCCTTTTGGGTGTGAAGCCCGTGATCCGCGCCTGGATATGGCCGCCCAATGGATCATTCAATGGCGCATTACGCACGATTTGCCCGTCGATACTCCCGCCATCGATCATGCTCTGCGTCTCGCGGGGTCGCCGCACGTGTGGCCGATGGCATGGACGTCGATTCAACCGACAGCTGCTGAAAATGTGCCCCCCGTTGATAAATTTCGCCAATTCTATGCGACGCTGAAGCCTTCGGGGGAGATCCGATGTGGTGCATCCAGTTTCAAAGACGGGCGTGGGAGTATCACGTGGATTGTCGTCGTGGTCGATGCGCTTGCGGATGCGACGCTTCCACCGCTGTCAGCCCATTGTCCGCGAGAGCTCAGTCTTCGCGGAACCTTTCTAAGGTCCGCGCGTGATGTGGCTCTCGTAGTGACGGGTCCCGATGGCATTCCGCGCAATCACTCGGCAACGCTTCGCGGACGCGAAGTCGTTGCGGGTGCATGGTGCGACCGTCCGGGGCCGTACCGAATGCAGTTGGTCGCTGACGTCGGCGCGGGTCCGAGACCCATTTTAGAGACAGTGATTTACGCTGATGTGCCCGTTCCGGTGGAGCCGCCCGTCGCCTCGTCGGTCCCGCCGAGTATGCAGGTCCTTCAGGACGACCGAGCGACGCTCCTTGCATGGGTCAACACATTCCGCGTGGAACATGGTCTTGCCCGGCTTTCGCTCCACGATGCATTGACGCGCGCTGCGGATGAACACTCGACCCACATGCGCGATCGGCAGCAGTTAGCGCACGAGCTGGAAGGTCGCACTCTCGAGACCCGGATGAAAAAAACAGGTCTGCGCTCTCGCGTGGTTGGGGAAAATGTTGCGCATGCACCGACGCTTGAGCAGGCGCATCGCTCGTTGATGGACAGCCCGTCGCATCGGGCCAACCTACTGCGCCCCGAGTTTCGGCATATGGGGCCGGGTATAATTCGTGATGACAACGGTTACGTTTGGGTTACGGAGATGTTTGCGGCGGAGTTGAGATAGACATTGTTGGCACAATGCCAGCGATCAATATCGAACGACAGCAACACCTGTCGACGTGTCGACCTGCGGAACCTTGCCCGCTTTGAGAAGCGCAAAAATCGCCGACTGATACTCGATGTAGTTACCCGACGAGTCGCGGTAGTTGCTCGCTGGAGCGGAACGCAAATAAACGTACGCGCCCGTTCGAGAAATCCGCGGTGATTCTTGCGAGCCCGTCGTAAACGGGCCGACCGTGGTCGACGTTGTTGAAGAGTAGGTTAGCGTTTCGTTTAGTCCCGATGCCCCATACGAGTATCTCCCGTACGCGGTCACCGAGTACTCGGCGCTGCCAGAGCTCGATTGCCCGACGTTGTAGTCGCTGAGGGTGAGGGACTGACTGGCGGTGTCCGTGATCCGAACGACAAGCGAAATCGCCGAACCGTTGTTCGATGCGGACACAGTGCCCGTTCCAGTGCTCTGAAGTTCGAATGCATACTGGCCACCTGCGGTGGTGAGCAGCATGGGTCGCGACCTCACCTTCCACGCGGCACATCCCGAAGTATTCGTACATGTTCGCGAACGCGTGACCAAGGCCGCGCCACCGAGCGTCACGGACGATCCAGCGGTAAACCACGACTGCGCCATGGCAGATGTCAGCGTATCGCTTGTCGCCAAAAATCCGTCGCCGAATAGATCGCCAGTGCCAGGTTGCGCGGCGCCGTCGTTGGAGGACGTGCCGCCATCGATGGTTGGAAGATCGGGCACGACAATGCCGGGATCTTTTTCGGAGCTCGACGAACCCTCCTTGTAGATGATCTCGGGCGCAGCAGCGGCGCATCCGGCGCCTAATAAGGAACTCGTGACGATTAGGAACAATGAAATTCGCACGCTCAACCTCATTACCTAAAAAGAGTTTCGCAACGTGTCTGCTCGAACGACGATGCCGTCCATAGCGCACGCGCAAGACGGCGCAAACCCCGCTGTGGGGCCCCTTGTGACAATGGGGGTTACAGCGGGCGTTTGATAGACGGGCGAGGCGCGGATCTATTGCTTTTCGGTTGTCGGCTTCGGCGCGGGAGTTTTCGAACTGGGATCCTTCGGCGCGGGAGCGCCCTTGGTTTCATCCCCCCCGGCAGGGGCCCCACCTACAATTCGGAATTCGACGCGACGGTTCTGGGCGCGCCCCTCGGTCGTCGTATTGTCGCCAATTGGCCGCGTTAGGCCGAAGCCATCAGACACCAAGCGCTTGTCCTCCACCCCGTGGTCGACCAGCCACTTGCGAACGGAGGCGGCTCTTCGCTTGGAGAGTCCCAAGTTATATCCGGCGCCACCCTGGCTATCGGTGTGACCTTCGATGGACAACTTCATGTTGGGCGTAACCTTCAATAGATCCACCACCTCCTGCAGCATGCTGAAGCTTGCTGGCAGAATCGTCGCCGAATCGGTGGCGAACTTCACCTGCTGAAGAACGCGCACTTGTGTCTTCTCGAGGACGATAAGCGTTGGACAGCCGTTTTTCTTGGGATCATCGTTCGGCTTGCCCGGCACAAGCGGACACGCATCGTCTTCGTCGCGAATCCCGTCGCCGTCGGCGTCGATTTCCGGACAACCGTCGTCGTCTTGAATCCCGTCCTTGTCTTCCGGCTCATCAGGGCACTTATCGTCGGCATCGAGGATGCCGTCGCCGTCGCGATCAGGTGGTTGCGGGCAGCCATCCGTTGGGTTGGGTTCTTTGCCGTCTTCGGGTTCGAGAGGACAGGCATCGAGGTGATCGGGAATCCCGTCGTGATCGGTATCCTTGTCGCCCTCCTCCATGATTTTCTTTCGCAAATCGTCGCGCGTAGCGGGTTGGATAGGCTTGGAGTTCTCGATGGGAACTTGAATGCCAAGGGTCGAAACCACCCGAAGATCCGGCGCTCCGTACCCACCGACGAGCCGCGTGCCCGCCCCCGCGCCGAAATAGAACATGTCGTTCGAACCGAATTTCATTCGAAACTCGCCGTTCCATTCGATGGGTGTATTTCGGTAGGTGAATGCGGTGCTCCCCGAAATCGGGTCGCTAAACTGAAGCCCCGTTTGTCCGAAGATCGTACCGCCCACTCGGTATTTGCCCTTCTTCAACGGATAAAAGCCGCCAACCGCCCAGCGCCACTCGGTACCCACACCGAGACCGTTTGCATTGGCGGGGTCGTTAATCGCGTGTCGCTGCCGAAAGTGGACGCCCGTATTTCCTACCAGCGTGAGTGGAAATTTCGGCAAGGTGTATTCCACATCCAGGCTTGGCCAAACGCCGGCGCCCGAGTCACCGCCAAAGTTCGTAGTTGTGCCCGTGGGAAAGAAGACGCTGACGTGAGCTCCAACCACCGCGCGCTGGTCGTCCGACCTCCAGAGCCATCCCCGCAAATCGAGCCGAATATCGCCAGACGGGCTGCCGCCTGTGTCCAAGCTCGTCGTGCCACTTTGAATCTGACCACCGCCGATTTCGTAATTGGGGTTTTGCCCGTTCTGAAACAGGGTAACGGGCATCGAGAAGGTCGCCGCGATGCGGTCGACCAATTGAATGCCCACGTGGCCGTAGGTCGTCAGCTGCTGGTTCAACACCGCGTAATCGGAACGCGTGCGAACGTTGTAATTCGACGTGATGTTCGCCGTGCGCAGTGGATTGAGCGAGTAACCAAGCCCAAGCTGCGCATAAAAAAGCGTCTTGGGTTGGGTGCTCGGACGAAAGAGCACGAGCCCATCGTCAGGCCCGCCCGGCATCTCAAGACGATCCAAGTGAAAGACGTGCTGTTGTGCCATCGCGGGCGAAAGACCCGCGGTAACGAGACCGGCGACGGAACAGGCGCGAGCGAAACGAGCGACTCGGTGGAGCGTGGACGGAAGCATGTGGCGCGGTTCTTTCACAAGATGAGGAAAATGCCAGGGCCATCGTGACACGGTCAGTAATGCACGCGTTAATTTGCTGCTCGCCTAAGCTATTGACCCCATCACCTCGACCTGCTTTATTCGCCAACCCTTTCTCCCACTGGAGAGTTCACGATGAAGCGCACGTATCAGCCGCACAACATTCGCCGGGCACGAACACATGGTTTTCGCGCTCGCATGGCCACGCGTGGTGGCGCCAAGGTTCTTCAGAACCGTCGTCGCAAGGGTCGTTATCGCCTTACGCCAACGGTCTACAAGAAGTAACCACCGGCTGGATGTAGACGGAGTGTGGGCCCGCGTATGGCACGATATGGTGAATGAAAACGCTCGGCCTCCCGCGAGGACATCGGGTCCGCCGTTCTGCTGAATTCGCCCGTGCTCGGACATCGGGCCCTGGTATCCACACCTCGCATTTCATATTGGTCGTAGCGACCCGATCTGAAACCACTTCGGATCATTCCACCTGGCGCTTGGGGCTTGTCGTCAGCCGCCGTGTTGGCAATGCCGTTCAGCGCAATCGCATCAAACGGCTTGTTCGCGAATGCTTTCGCTCTTGGCCAACACCGCTCAGCGGGCCAATAGATTTAATCGTCATAGCCAAAATTGGTGCCGATGTGCTTCAACTACAAGATGTGCAAGTCGAATGGCGTCGTGCCTGGACAGCGGTCATCCGACGAGCCTCGCAATTTCAGGGTTAGAGCGTTGCCGGGGGTCGACTCAATCGATGATCTTGCCGCTTCGGAGCAACAACGGTAATTTTTGTATGCAATGCCAAAATTGCCTCCGATTCCTCAACGGCGCTACGCGCGGACCGAGCGGACACGTGCCAAGCTCCTGTCGACCGCAACGACTTACATTGCGGAGCGTGGCCTCGCGGCCGCGACGCTCGAAGAGGTAGCCGGAGCCGCCGGCATTAGCCGAGGGGTCGTACAGTACCATTTTGGGAGCAAACACGAACTGGTCCTTGCGGTCCTACATCAGGTGAGCGCTCGTGTTCGAGAGCGCGTGCTTACAGCAGTGCAAGAAGTCGCCGGACCGGCCGATAGAATCGAGCGCCTGATATTGGGTGCTGTCCGTGTGCGAATTGCGCCGGACGCGGAGGCTCGGACTCTCACACGGCTGCAAATCCTGGCGTCGGAGGACGAATCCTTGCGGACGGCGGTCCTTGCTCGCCGGGCTGATGACGAGTCGGCTCTCATCGACGTGCTTTCACAGGCGATGACGGAGCTCCGGCTGAAATCATCGATCGACGCCACAGAAATTATGTCGACAATATTAAATTATTCAGACGGCCTCGCCATTCGTCATCTTTCCTTACCATTCAGCACCCACGAACATGATAAAATTATGCGCATAGTACAAATTTTTGCGGCTGCCTTGTTTGCGGATGGATCCCCATCTTGATCCACGGCCTTCGCGTGACACCCCGCTACCCCGGCCCTTCCCCCGAAATAGGGGAAGGGCCGGGGTAGCGGGGCTCCCAGCCGGATAGGGCGCGTTGGGCGTTGCAGGTGGAGGGCTCACAGGAGGGAACGACTTTGCTCACGCAGCCGTAGGCGCGGGCGCCGCCTCGCGCTATGGAGGCTGACTCTCTCGCATGGCCCGGCTGCTTCTTGCACTCATTCGTATCTACCAGCGTGCGATTTCGCCGTGGCTTCCCGCTGCGTGTCGCTTCGAGCCCTCGTGTTCGCGCTACGCAGCCGTGTGCATCACGGAGCATGGCGCTCTGCGCGGTAGCTTGCTTTCGGCGGTGCGGCTGTGTAAGTGCCATCCGTTTCATCCCGGCGGCTTCGACCCTCCTCCTCTTTCCGCCGGCACCCCTAAGAAACTTTGCGCGTGAGCGCAAAGGGAAGCCCGAATGGACCGTAACGCCATAACTCGTGTGCTCCTCATCGCGGCCGTCATGCTCGGCCTCTACTTTATGTTTTTCCGCAAGTCGGCGGGGACCGATGTTCGCCCGCTGCCGGCAGAAGTGTATGTCGACGCACCCGACTTCGAGCCCGATGTCCTCGATGGCAAGAGCCCGAAGCCACCGACCGAGGGCACGCCTTGCACGGTGCGCGGCGATGGATACGAGGCCGAACTCAGCGCCCGCGGTGCGGCGGTCAAACACTTTCGCCTTCTCGAGCCGCGTTTTGCAAACAGCGATGCGAAGGATTTATCGACGACACCTGATCACGAGCGCTGGCGATCGCTTCGCATGCTCTTTCGTGGTGCGGAAGGCGATGACCAGTTTCGGTTCGATCGCTTCAATTGGCAGGCCAAACAGGTTGACGCAAAGACCTGTGAATTCACGTATGCCGACGAAGGACTTGTGGACGTCAAAAAGGTATATCGCGCAGGCGTTCGGGCCTACGAACTCGATGTCGAAACGACCATTGTCAATCGCGCAAGTGAACCAAAACGACACCGATTGAGCGTGGGGCTCTTTGCGTTTCGCACGAGCAAGGAACTCTCGGGGAGCCTCGGCCGCGTATCTCCATTTCTGACAGAAACAGCGTGCGGCAGTTCGTCGAAGGTAACGCGCAAGAAGCCGGAGGACTTTAAGGAAGGTTGGTTTAGCGCGGGCAAAGTCGATCACTTCGTCGCCATCTCAAACTACTACTTTGCGCAGGCTCTCTTTCCCGAGCCTGGCCAGCCGGTAGATTGCTCGCTAGTCACCGAGCCTATTCGCCTTCGAGATCAAAAACCGGAGGACGAGCCCGAGGGCAAGAGTTACCGCGCATGGGCGAAGTACGATGCACGTGAGCTTTCACCTGGGCAGGCTGCGACGTACAAGCAGACCGCGTTTTTTGGATCGAAGCAGCGCAGCGTGCTGACGCACGTGGCGGGAGACAATCGCGGCGCGATGGATCTCATCGACCTAGGGACGTTCACGGTCGTGGCGAAGGTACTCGTTTCGTTTTTGAATTTCCTCCACGACAAGGTGACGTTTGGCAACTGGGGCATCGCGATCATCGTGATGACACTGTGCGTGCGTATCCTTCTGTTCCCGCTCACGTGGAAGTCGATTCAATCGACTGTTGCGATGCGACGTCTGAAGCCCGATCTCGATGCGCTCAACGAGAAGTTCAAAGACGATGCGCAGGCACGGGGCCTCGCACAAATGGAGCTCTGGCGGAAGAATAAGATCAATCCGCTCGGTGGGTGCTTGCCGCAGCTTGTGCAGATGCCGGTTTGGTTTGCGATGTACACGACGTTGCAGACTGCGGCGGAAATGTATCAAACCAAGTTTCTTTGGTTCTCAGACATGTCTGCCCCCGATCGTTTCTACGTCCTGCCGCTTGTTCTCGGGGCGCTCATGATTGTGCAGCAACGCATTGTGCCGATGCAGGGTGTCGATCCGGTTCAAGCCAAGATGATGATGTGGCTGCTGCCCGCCATCTTCACGGTGATGATGCTCTTTTTGCCGGCAGCGCTAGGGGTGTACATGCTCACGAACAGTGCGCTTGGGATCATCCAGCAACTCGCAATCGAGCGCTTTGCGCCGCGCACCCCTGTGATCGGGGTGAAGGAAGTTTCGGCGAGCGATAGGCCCGCCTTGGGAAAGGGAAAAGCCCGTGTCTGAAATTGTAACTGATAGTGTTTCAAATGGGTCCGCCGGCCCGCAGGCCGATCGCGCGCTCGGGTTCTTGCGCATGATCGTCGACAAAATGCAGATGAATGCCGAAGTGAATCTCGCTCCCGATGACGGAGAGGGTTCGGAAGACGAGGTCCGCATCGAAATCGAAGGTCCCGATGCGGGGCGGATCATTGGAAAAAAAGGCGCAACGCTTGAAGCGATTCAGTACCTAACCACGCGCGTCGTGGCGCGATTGGGTGGCGAACGCAAACACATCTTGGTCGATGCCGAAGGGTATCGCGCGCGTCACGAAGATCAGCTCTCGCAGATGGCGCGCAAGCTGGCGCAACGCGTCGCTCGCGAGGGAAAGGTCATTACCTTTGATCCCATGAGCCCGCGTGACAGGCGCGTGGTCCACATGGCCCTGCGCGACATCACAAACGTCCGCACCGAGAGCACGGGCGAAGAGCCCGATCGAAGGGTGCAAATTCTTCCTGCAAAGGCCGAAGCGCTTGAGCAAAGCGTGTGAGTCACTTCACGGCGCTGGGCTGGGTCCTCCCCATCCTTCGGTATGTCCCCTGTCATGCTACTTCCCACGCAGGTAGTGGCATGTGGCCCAACGCCAAATCAATGAGGGGACGTCTTTGTGTCGCACGGGGCGTCACGCCCGCTGGCATTGCCTGACAAAGCGTGCAAACTCGAGGGCACATGCCTCGCTATACGAACCTCAACGGTACAACTCCCGATGACAAGTCCCCAATGGATTTGGTGAAATGGCTCGTCGTCGATCGATTGAACGGAAAGCGCCCTGTGCGTGAGCCGTCGTTTGCGCCACCCCGCGTTGAAAACAATGGCCATGCGCTCACGTCGCTTGAAGGTTCGCTCACGTGGATTGGTCATTCTTCGTTTGCCATGCGTCTTGGAGGCAAGCTTGTGTTGACCGATCCCATCTGGAGCGCATCCGTTGGCATGGTGCGGAGAAAAGCTCCCCCTGGTGTTGCATTTGCCGACCTTCCGTCGGTTGACATTGTGACGGTGAGTCATGCGCACTACGACCACCTCGATCTTCCGACGCTGCGGTCGATTGGTCCCGATGCTCTTTACGTTGTTCCGAAAGATGTCGGTCCCGTACTTCGAAGCGCAGGTCTGCCCAACGTGGTGGAGCTTGGATGGTGGGAGAGTTACGACGCGGGAACCGTTCGGATCACGCTTGTGCCTGCGCACCATTGGTCGATGCGTACGCCATGGGATCGAAATCGCAGACTGTGGGGTGGCTTTGTTTACGAAGGTCCCGAAGGGAGTGCGTATCACGCAGGCGATACGGCTTACGACGAGCGGGTCTTCTCGGAGATCGCGGGGCGCTTTGGCAATCTTGATTGGGCAATGATGCCGATAGGCGCGTATGAGCCGGAATGGTTTATGAGCTCACAACACATCGGTCCGGAAGATGCGGGCCTTGCGTGGAAGACGCTGCGAGCGAAGAACTTTGTATCCATGCATTGGGGGACCTTTCGTCTCACTGACGAACCAATGAGCGCTCCACCCGCTCGCATCGCACAATGGTTTGAGAACGAGGGGCTGCCCAGGGATCGCTTGTGGACGCTTGCCGTGGGTGAAACGCGAGCGTTGTAAAGGCCTGTTGCATGCGACGTTAGCGTTGGCCAACATCGCGCACATCGACTGGACCATCGAGCGGCGGCGACTGCATAGCCCCAAGAGCGCATACGCGCGTTCGCTTGCAAAGATCTTCTGGAACGCAACTCGGATCATCGGTTCCAATGCACGTTACGTACGGTGCGAGCGTGCCCAGGTGAGTCCACCATTGTTCAGATACCGATGTCACATGAAGGACTCGTCCCGTCGGCGGGAGCGTGTTGATCGGCGCACCTGCAACAACGGCGTGTGAAGCACGCTCAAAGACGGTGGCTCCCGCAAATACCATGGCGTCCATGTATGCACGTCGACCTTCGCGCTCTTCGTTGTCGAGCTGTCCGAGTGGGATCGACGTGGCCATGCGCGTGAGCTCCACGTCGATCTCCTGCGCCACGCTGATCGCGGAAACGCTCGTGTCAACACACATGACAAAACGCGGACTCAAGCAGCCCCGCTGATCAAACATCACAACGTCACTCGCGATGGCGGCAGCTGCCCCACAGCTCGCTGTGACGAGCGCGACTCCGAAGCCGGGACCGTGAGCGCGCAAGTGAACACCTGGAGGAAGTTGCGCGCGAATGGCATCGATTGTGGCGCCTTGGCCGTACGCATGAATCTCGCCTGCGCGTACCGTTGACAAGTCGAGATCCGAGACAACAGTTGTCTGCGCTCTCGCAGACGGGGAAAGATGATCCACAAGCGCGCGAGTGAAAACTGGCTCGCGCCGTGACGGACGCACGACCACGCGCGGTGCCGCAGCAGCTGCGATGGCGATCGCGCGCAAAGGAGCCGTAAACACATGGGCAGAAAGAACCACTGTCACATGGGGAGTTTCGGAAGTGCGTTCGACGAGTCGCAGCACGTCTGATTCACTCGGATCGACCTCGAGTGCGCGCGCTACCGCATAGCGGATGCCGGGGATGGAGAGGCCCGTAGAATTCGAAAGCTCTGATTCGTAACTTTCGATGCTATTTTTTACGCGCGCGGCGGCATCTACCCATTGCCATACGCAATCCATGCGTTCACGAAGCGAGTGCATCAGGTAAGGATCTCTTCGAGAGAAAGAGAGCATCCGCGTGGCGCAGAGCCCGGCATTCGTCCCAAGAGCTCGAACCCGTGGGGAAGTTGGCGCACGCGATCGGCAGTTTGCACGGCCCATGCACTGTCGATGTTCAGCAGATCTTCGATGCGGGCAATGCCGATCTCGCCGTCAGAAACCGGCGCAAGAGACATAGGATCGACTGCAATCACCCGAGCCCACGCGGGCGCTACATACACAGCGTTTCCTTCTTTGGAGGTGTTGATTTCGTAGAACTGCGAGGAGAGTTCGGTCATGCCGTATTCAGAGCGCACGTTGCTTTTTGGAATGTCGAACGCGATCGCCATGGATCGAGTGAGCTCGCCTATGGGCACCTCGCGGGAGCGCCCTTTGAATCCGCCCGTATGCATAACGATACTGCCGCTTGGAAGCGGCAGCGAACGATCCCCGAGCTCATCGAGCAGGTGAACAAACGCGAACGACGTGCCTGCAACAAGCGCTGGACGTTCCAGAGCTTGGATGACGCGTGCGAATTTTTCGATTTCCGTGACGCCATCGCGAACGAAGAACCCGCTCTCTGGTGTTCCCCACGCGCGCACGAATTGCGTGAGCATGTGGGTCAGGGAGGAATCCACGAGTTCGGCCTGGGAAGGGCCCAACACAAGAACGGCAAAGCGTTCATCTTTGGAGGGCTCAACGAATGCTCTTGCCCACGGCACGCACGCAAAATCGTACGTCGCGCTTGTACGCAACGAGTGCACACCACGCTCTTTGACCGTTGTTCCGCTTGTGCGAAAGGTGGTGTTCGTGTCGCGTTCGGAAAAAGCGGATACGCGCGTCCAGCGAAACGCGTCTGTGGGAACGGCCGGCATGCGCGACAGGGAAAAGGGGGGCTCCACGCTTATGCCGCGCGCAGTACACAGCTTTTTGTAACCATCGATATTTCGATATTGAAACGACGCAACGGCCGCTCCGAGCGACTCAAAGCTCTCGCTTGGGACGCGCCCCTGAAGCGTCGCAGTCACAAAGGCTTGTGCGCGAGCGTGGAGCTCAATGCTCTCGGCGAGGGGCTCGATCATGCGGGCGTGTCCTTGAGCGCTTCCACGATGGCAAGCGTTGCGTGACGAAGGAGCGCCTCAGAAATATTCAAAGGCGGAGTAAGAGTAAGAACATTTCCATCCAAACCGCCTGTGAGCAAAATATAACCGTAATTGAGCAATTTTCGCACGACGTGCATCGCACGCGCTGAGCCGCCGTTGAGCTCAATGCCAATCATCAAGCCAAGGCCACGCACCTCGCAAACACCAAGGCCAATAGTGGCGCTTCGTAAATCGTGTATCCATTGGCTGCCCACCGTATGGGCGCGTACGTCGAGTTTTTGGGCTGCCATCTGTGAGAGAACTTCTAATGCAGCGGCACACGAAGGAGGCGAACCTACGTGCGTCGAGGTGTGAATCGTCGAACCACCATGACGAGCCCACGCTGCCATCACGCGTCCTCGACCGATGCACGCGGAAATGGCAGAACCTGCGCCAAGTCCTTTTCCCAAACACACGATGTCGGGAACGATGCTTGCGGCGGAGAGCATCATGGCGCCAGTGCGTCCGAAGCCCGTCCATATTTCGTCCACTACGAGGAGCGCGTGGTGGTGATCGCAGAGAGAACGCAATGCAGCCAAGAAGCCGTCGGGCGGTACCACGCATCCGCCACGCCCCAGGATGGGCTCGACGATTACGGCGCCGACGGTGCCTTTTGACAGTGCGCTTTCGAGGGCGCCCACCGCCCTCGCGAGCGTCTGCGATGGATACGGAATAAATGTAACATTGGAAGGTGCATGATCGCGAAAAGGTTCGCGAAAACGTGGATTTAGTCCACAGACCGCGAGTGGGCCATGACTGAGTCCGTGATAGCTTCCTTCGAATGCGACGAGTCCACTCTTGCCGGTGGCAAGGACGGCCGTCTTCAATGCTGCGGTTACCGCATCGGCGCCGCTAAGGCCCAAGAGCACGCGTGCGCCCTGCTCGGGAAACAACCGCGCGAGGGCCTCCATCAGTTCCACTTTCACGGCGGCGCTGTACACGTCGCCGAGCGCAAGCCCGAGTTGGTAATCCTGTGCCGCAAGGCGCGCGGAAATGTCGGAGTGGCCGTGACCAAGGACAAGGGCGCCGAATCCGGCGGTGAGATCGACGTAGCGATTTCCATCTTCATCCCACACGTTGGCACCGCGTGCGCGCGCATACACAATCGGAAATTGCAATGCTCCGCTTTGATCGGCACGCGCATCGCGCCGCGCTTCGAAGGCCGGGCACTCGACCGAGTGCATGCGTTGAGTTACGGCGCGCGACTTTGGCCCCGGAGGTGCAATCCGGATTTCGGGCAGCTCTTGACCAAGTTCGTCTTCAGCCAACAACGCGATTGCGTCCTTCACGTTTTGCTTCATAAAGGCGCTCATCTGCGATTCGTAACAAGTCATTACTTGTTTTTGTGTCGTCGGACAGCTCGGCGACGCCGAGCGAAATCGTGACGCGTATCACATCACCTTGAAAAATAAACTGCGACTGTGCGAGACGCTCGCGAAGGACTTCCGCTAAGGCACGCGCACCGTCGATCGGCGTCTCAGGCAAGAGAATGGCAAATTCTTCACCGCCGTATCGCGCAAATACCTCATCGCGCCTTATGCGGCTCTGGACGGTGCGCGCGACTTCCTTGAGGACATAGTCGCCGGCGAGGTGACCGTGCATGTCGTTGATCTGTTTGAAGTGATCAATGTCGAACATGATGACGGAAAGAGGGCGGCTGTGGCGGCGCGCACGCAAGAGCTCTTTGTCGAGTGCCTCGAGCAAGTAACGTTTAACGTGCGCTTGTGTCAGACCATCGATGATGGTCATGCGGTAGATTTCTTCCAGAAAAAGGGCTTCGACGTCTTCGCCCGTGAGGTACTTGAAAATCGTCGGACCGATCTTGATGCGGTCACCGTTTTCGAGGCGACGTTCACGCATCACTTGCTCGTCATTCACGTAGCTGCCGTTTGTGGAGCCATCGTCGACACACCACCAACCCGAACCTCGCTGGTCAAAATGAGCGTGCCGGCGCGATACGGAGTCGCCGTCGAGTACAATGTGGTTTTCGCTTCCGCGCCCTACGCGCACCGGCCCATTTTCAAGCACAAACCGCTTGCCGAGGAGCGTGGGCTCCTTCGTATAGATGACGACAAGGCAGTCGGTTCCACGTGGACCTTCCCCCTTAAGAGGTTTGTCCACCACAGTAGTGACTCTTGTTTTCTCTTCAGTGTCCGCCACGATCTGTCCCAAATTGTCCCGACGACCAATGTGTCTCGTGCTTGACTGTACTTTGAGCGAGCTTGACGACGCCAGCGCGCTGGGATCTGCGAAAATCACCAACTCTCTAGCATGAGTCGGAACTTGCAAGACATGCGGGGTATGGGCAAATTGGGCGATCTCATGCGAGGGCAGGAAGAGTCTTTCTTTGACGCTATGGCGTCCAGGTACGACCGGGACTTTGCACGACCAATGCCGCTGTTGCGTGCCCGCCTTGAAAAGTACGCCCGCAGCTGGGGCCCCGGGGCTCGCGTTCTTGACTTGGGCATCGGTACGGGCCTGGAGCTCCCGTGGTTGCAAGAGCATGGGTGCACCGTTACGGGGCTCGATTTTTCCGAGCGAATGCTGGCGCGTTGCATGAAACGAGGGCGTGATGTTCAACTTGTGCGCGCAGATGTTTGGAGCGCGTGGCCGGTTGCGACGCAATCGTTTGACGTGGTGCTCGCCCTTTTTGGAACGCTCGCGCACCCGCCTCGTGAGGAGGAAGTCCTTATTCGTTTGGCGGAGGAAGTCGCTCGCGCGCTTGTGCCAGGTGGGATATTCATCTCCGAGCTTCCGACGCAGGTGTGGCTTGACGCGGCGGTCCTTGAACCGGGACCCCTTTCGGTTAGCGCGCTCGGCGGCGGGCGATTTCGTTGCACTGGGGCCAACGTTGCCGAAATCGACGGCCGTGTGTTTGACGAAGCGGGTTGGAGGCGTGCGTTCGGGCAACACTTTCAGTGCGAGATCATGACGCACGACGCGCACGAGATTGCTTGGATGGCGCGGCTCACTCCACCGAAGGGTGTGACAATTGGCCGCTACGCTACGTCGACGTTGGTGCGTTAGTCTTGAACCTCATGCTTCTCCGTACGATGGCGGTGGCAGCGATTGCGATGATGCTCCCTGCGCTCCCTGCGAAAGCAAATGGGCGATTTCCTGAGGCCAGCCAATTTGTTGTGTCACCCGGAAACCCGAGTGCGTGGGTGCTACGCACGACGTTCGGGCTCGTGCTCTCGCGAGATGCTGGATCGCATTGGGATTGGGCGTGTGAAAAGGCCGTTGGATACAGCGGCCTTCAAGATCCGGCGATTGCCGTAGTCTCCAATGACACGATCCTTGCGGGGCTCTTCACGGGGGTTTCAACCGCACCTGCGCCGTGGTGCAACTGGTCGTTCGCGCCCGGGGGCATAGAGAACAAGGTGATCATTGACGTGTCGACAAGGCCGAATGTTCCATCAAGTGCCGTGGCCCTCACGTCGCACTACGTGAGCGAGACAGAAGCGGGATCGCTCTTCTTCAATCAAGTTTTCGAAACGCTCGATCACGGGGCTACGTGGTCGAATCTCGGCGTTTCCCTTCCGAGTACGTTCATTAGCGAGACCGTCGAGGTGGCCAAGAGCGATCCGGCTCGTCTGTACGTTTCGGGGACTCGGTTAACCGCAGCGGGGTACGCGGGAGTCCTTCATACATCAAGGAATAGCGGGGCCTCGTGGGACGAAACGTTGATCTCTCTCTCCGGCGCCGAAAAGGCCCCGTTCGTTTCGGGTGTCGATCCAAAGAACGCGGACATCGTGTATCTGCGCACCAGTGGAGACGTCAACAATCGACTCCTCATCAGTACCGACGGCGGTCGCACGCTGCGTGACGCGTATCGCTCGGAAGGACCTTTGCGCGGCTTTGCACTGAGCTCCGATGGCGCAACCGTATTTGTGGGTGGGCCCAAAGACGGTTTGCTCACAGCGACGCGTGACAACCTTCAGTTCCAAAAGGTACGCGACTTGGAAGTTCAGTGCCTCACGTGGCTTGGAACCGACCTGTTTGCGTGCTCTTCGGAAGCAAGCGGCTTCGAGCTTGGCGTTTCGAGCGATCAAGGAAAAACATTTACGACAAAGTTACATTTTTCCGACATCCGCGGCCCAATTGCATGCGATGCCGACGCTTCCTCTCAGGCATGCGCCGCGGATTGGCCGGCGATGCGCGATCGCCTCGTCGCACCGCCTGGGGCTGAACCGGAATCGGATGCCGGTACGGCTCCGCCAGCGCCAGGCGGAGGTTGTCATTGCCAGCACGTGTCGCCGCACGCCTCGTTGTGGCAGAGGTCATGGTGGCACGGGCTTTTCGTTTCTTTACTTGCGTTGCTTTGGGCTAGGAGGCGCGTGAAGCGTAGTGCCTAGACCTCGAACTCGCCTTTTTCGACGATCTCGGTGACGCGCCACAGAAACGAGTTGGCCGCCACGCCGTCCACCACACGATGGTCGTAGCTGAGTGCCATGTACATGAGCGGATGGATGACCATTTGATCTTCGCCGTCGGGTCCTTCAACGACCACAACGCGTTTGTTGATCTCACCCATGCGAAGAATCCCCACATTGGGTTGATTGATGATGGCGCCCCCGAAGAGATTCCCCTTGATGCCCGGGTTGGTTATGGAAAACGAGGCGCCGCTCAAGTCGTCGATCGTAATTTTGCCCGCGCGCGCTCGTTTGGCAACGTCGTCGATTGCCCGCGCAATCCCTCGCAGGCCAAGTTCGTCGGCTCGACGGATGACTGGAACGACAAGCCCGTCCGGTGAGTCGACCGCAACACCGACGTTAATATCCTTCAACTGCACATAAGCATCCTCGAGAACACGCGCGTTGAGATCGGGGGTCTCTCGTAACGCACGCGCTGCTGCGACGACAACGAATGCGAGCATGGTGAGGGATAAGCCCTCTTTCTTGAATCTGTCCTTGTTGGCTTCGCGCAGGCGTGAAGCCTTATGAAGATCGACTTCGGCCACGGTCACGACGTGCGGCGAAACGACCTTCGAGTAGGCCATGTGGTCGGCCGTAATTCTTCGCCTGCGGGTAAAGGGGATTACGTTGTCGCCGTCGTGTGGTTTGTACGCGGGCAGCTTGAATGAACCAAACCCCTTGCCAGGAACGGGCGGGACAAACCCGCCTGCCTGATTGAGCAACTCGGTAAGTGCTTGCGGCAACCCTCCCGAAGGCCTCGGGGCTCCTGCTTGTGGAGGTGTTGCTGGCAGATTCGACGAAGGCGTGGAAACCGATGACACGCGAAGGACATCCGTCTTCGTAATGCGGCCGTGCTCGCCTGACCCTTGAACGCCCGCCAAATCAACGCTGTGCTCCAGCGCTGCCTTGCGTGCGGTTGGCGTTGCCAGTGCGGCGCCTGTTGCGCTGCGTGAACCGTTACCTTGCGCGACCATCTCTTTGGCGGCCGGTTGTGCCTTCGATGTTGTGGATGACGTTGCGGCTGCGGTCGCGCCTTCTTCGATTTGGCAGAGGACGGTTTTGACGGGGATGGTTTGTCCCTCGGCAGCCACGATGCGCGCGATGCGTCCGGCGGCCGGAGCGTACACTTCGCTATCGGCTTTGTCGGTCGCTACTTCAACCAATGCTTGGTCCTTTGCGACGACGTCGCCCTCGCGAACCAACCACTTCGATACTGTTCCCTCGATCACGCTTTCGCCAAGTTGTGGCAAGACCACGTCAATCATCGACATTTCTCCGTAGGGGCTCGGCGCCCGTCCTGTGAGGGTATACCTTTTTGCTGGTGCTTAGAGCGGATTGCACAGGGATGGAACGTACGTGTTCTGCTCTAAGGCGAATGCGCGGGAGCGCATTCGGGGGTGAACGACGAACGAAGTGAGGAGTGAGGGGCGAGCAGCCCCTAGAACAAAGGTAGAGCGCTTGTGTGCGCAGCACACTTTTTTGCAGTGACGTTCCACGTCACTGCAACGCGCTCTAGGTGGATCGACGGCGCCATGCGGCGACAAAGTACCCATCTGTGCCCGTTGCGAGGGGGTGCAAAAGGACGCCGTGCGTCGTCTCTGTACCGAGTGGGGGTGAGGGCTCCCGCACGAACAATGGATGTGCGTTCGAAAATTCTTCGCATACCAGATTCGACTCTTCCTCGAGCACGCTACAAACGGCATAGACGAGTCGTCCGCCTTCACGGACACATCGGGCGGCGTTCGCAAGGATGCGTGATTGAAGCGTGGCTAGTTCGTCGATGTCGGCGGCCTTCCGGCGCAGGAGAATATCGGGACGTCTTCGGATGGTTCCCGTCCCTGTGCAAGGGGCGTCAACGAGCACGATGTCGTAGAAACACGCTTTTGCAGTGCCGCAACCGACGCTCCAGTCGATCACATGACGCTCCCCAAACCGAAATCCGAGTCTCGAAAACGCGCTTGCGAGCTGATTCAGCTTCGCGTCATGCAAATCTGCTACGTCGACCGTACCTAATGGCCCCGCTTGATATGCAAGCAGCACACTCTTGTGCCCACGCCCTGCACAGGCGTCGAGGATGCGATCGCCGGATCGCACGCCAGCAAGCAGGGCAACAAGCTGCGAGCCTTCTTCTTGAACGTACGCGCGCCCTTCCCTCACACACGCGTGCTCTGTGAGAGCCCCCGCATTCCAAATGCGTAATCCGTGCGGTGAATGTGTCGCCACTTCAATCCGGACATCGGGAATGCTTGCTTCAATCTCGTGCGCAATGGCGTCTCGTTCGTTCGGGTTAGGCACAACCAGGCATGCGGGGGGAACCGAACCTGGCTCGCCGACAAGCATGCGCGCGGCGGACTGTCCGAGAATCTTGATGAGGCGTTCACGTAACCAGTCCGGCAGGGCGTCGATCCACGCATCTTGGTTTGCCGGTGTGCCGTCGGCAGCGAGCTTACGAAGGACAGCGTTGGCAAAACCAGCAAGGCGAGGTCCGCGAAGAGCCCGAATTGCGGTGACACACTCATTGACCGCCGCAAAAGCTGGTGTTCGCGAGAGGAATAGAAGTTGGTACGCCGCGATCCGTAACCGCGACAGAACATGAATATCGAGTTTGCGAAACCCGCGGTCGGTGTGGTTCGAAAGACGTTCGTCGATGTAGCGAATCGCCCTCAGGGTCCCATACACGAGTTCGGTGGCGAAGGCGCGATCGCGCTCGCTCAGTTGCACGGCACGCGCGAGTTCCACGTCGAGGACCGCGGCCGCGAAGGCCCCATCTTGCTCAATTCGAACGAGGATGCGTGCCGCGATCTCGCGCGCGCTAAGCGTTGCGTTCTGTTTCACGGCAGGACGCTCTTGAGGTCGTCCTTGATCGCGCTCCAACGTTTCTCGACATCGTTCTTGAAGGCAATCGCCATGAGCCCCAGCAAGAACACCAGTCCAAGCAAGCTCAGTATTTCACGCGTGCGGGCTGACACCGGCTTTCTGCGAATGCCTTCGATCGCAAAAAATAAGAGATGACCGCCATCGAGTACGGGGACAGGCAGCAGATTGATGAGGCCCAGGTTGATCGAAACGAGCGCCATCGCCCAAACGAAATAACTTGTCCCCTTCGCGGCTGCTTGACCGGCGATGTCATAAATCGTGATCGGGCCGCTCACGTCTCGCCAGCTCAAGCGTCCCTGCAACAACCGCACAACTCCAACGGACACAAACTGAATCACCCGCGTTGTCTCTTCGTAACCGTGTTTGATCGCATTTGTGTAGAGGTGTTCGTTTGGGACCAAGCGCGCGGGCGCCGGCGGGCACCAGGCTTCCGTGCGAAACACAAACCGATCGAACTGCTGCCCAAGCTCGTCT
>JAHFDX010000269.1:859-5786 GCA_023248785.1 Myxococcales bacterium | reverse complement strand
ACTCGCAGGCCGGCCACCGCAATCGCAACGTTGGCACTTGTCGCGTGCATCGATTGAACCAGCGCACCACCGGCAACCTGATAGCGAACGTAAGCCACACTCGCCCACGCGCGCTCGGGCGTTGGTGCATACGCGAACATCAGTGCGGCACCGGTCGCTGCGAGCACGAGGAGCGCACCCACGAGGGCGGCGTCCAAAAGGTCGACAAGCGTTTCATTCGAGACTCGCGCGCCCATCACGCCACCGGAATCCGATCCTTCATTCCCGAACGAAAACGCCGGAAGTGAACAAGAATCGCGCCCTGCTCAATGCGCACTTCGAGTGGGTCGAGCCCGCGCGGAGAGGGTCCATCGAGTGAGCTTCCGTCGGACGCGAAGTTCGAATCATGGCACTTGCACGTGAAACCCTTCGTCTCCGAATTGGCGCTAACCGTGCAACCCAGGTGCGGGCACGCGGCGCTGAACGCGGTGACCTCTTGCCCCGTCCGCAGAACGTAGACACTCCCGAGTTCAACGTCGCGCTCGGTCGTCCACGCATCGGTTCGATCGGCAACAACGCGTGCGCGCAGAGGCTCACCGTCAACGAGATCACCCAACTTTGCGACGCGCACCCAGGCTCCAGCACTCGACGTCGTTTGCGCATGAAATACAACGCGCAACGCGGGCAACGAAACACCGCACGCTGCTCCCAAAAGAAGTGCGCGCCGAGAGCGAAGGCCCCCCTTTGACGACTCGGAGTCTCCCATGCGCCTAAGGTACTTGATTCGTTTGCCCCTTTGCCGCTCATTGTCTGTGTGGTCGCGCTCACATGCGAGTGCGGGACCGCCGATGAAACCAAAAACGAGGATGCTCGCAATTGGATGCGCAACTACTCAAACGCCGGCGGCCGCGTGTTTGCCACCCACTACGACTACACATGGTTTCGTAACGGCCCCAGCGAGTTCCGATCGCTCGCGTTCTGGCCCGCGACACCGGGCGCGCTCGACATCAACGACGATGTCCCCCTCGACACCAGTTTTCCAAAAGGTCAGGCATTGGTCGATTGGCTGCGGGCAGTTGAGCCCACAGCTGTGAATGCCCAAAACCAAGTTCTCATGAGTGACCTTAAAGCATCCGTGGTTGATGTCGCAGGTGATGGCAGAGCAACGCGCTGGATCTATTACAACAACGCCAACACGGGCCTCACCGAAGCCAAATATTTCTCCTTCAACACACCCGTAGGCGATCCCGTCGACAAGCAATGCGGGCGCGCCGTGTTCAGCGACATCCATGTTGGGTCAACCCGACGGGACGATCGACTGATCCCGGTGTCCCGCGAGAGCGGAAAGATGACCGCACATGAGAAGGCTCTCGAGTTTCTTCTCTTCGATCTCGCTTCGTGCATATCCGATGACAACAAGCCGCCAGAGATCCCCCGTTAAGCCTGTTTAATGAGCCGGATCGGCCTTAGCATACATAGACATACATAGGCGCCTCTCGACCGACCCAACGCATTCCCAACAATTGATTAGCGCCGTGCATCTAACTCAAAGGCGAAAGTTCTACGTCTACCTCAACGTTGGTTGTCCATGGTTTTTCGCTCGGGAATGAACCTCGGGGGGAGGCCGTTTGGGATTTCAGGTCGGGTGCACTGGCGCGCGCTCGATCCATGCTTATAACTGCCCTCAGACCCGAGGATTTTCATGCCCCGCATTCGACCCATGCAAAAAAACGCGGTGCTGTCAAAGCAGGCAGCAGTTACAGCACCCATGAAACCGTCGCCGATGCCAAAACCCGTACCCACACGCGTACCCACCACTGCGGCTGCTGTGCCAGCAGGAGTCGACGGCGACGTCGAAAACACCTATTTCTCGCAGATTTCGAGGGTAGGGCTGCTTTCGCGCGATGACGAGGTCGTGCTCTCGCGACGAATTGAAGACGGCGAGCGCACCATCCTTGAGGCGATTTTGGCGTCGAAGATCGCATCGGAAGAGCTGATTAAGATTGGCCGCGATCTGTCGAAGCGCCGCGCGCGCGTAACGGACGTTGTGCGAAACGCCGAAGACGAAGAGACCGACGACGAGGAAGTCATAGACCGCGTCGCGCGCGTATTTGAGCGCGCCAGCAAGGTTCACGCGCTACCAAAGCCCCCCGTGCGCCGAACCTCGCGTCGCCCAACCGCGGCTGAGCGCGAGCGTGGAGAAGTGCAACAGTTGTTGCTCGAGTTGCGCTTGCATCGCGCCGTGGTGGCGCGTGTCGAAAAGAAGCTTCGCGATGGAAACGTGATCGAACAAAACCTTCGCCGAAAGATTTCCGAGGGTCGCCGTGCGGCCGATGAGGCCAAGTCGCGGATGATCGAAGCCAACTTGCGTCTGGTTGTGTCGTTCGCAAAAAAGCACGTGAACCAGGGCGTCCAACTTCTCGACCTCATTCAAGAGGGCAACATCGGCCTCATGCGCGCGGTCGACAAGTTTGATTACCGCCGTGGTTACAAATTCTCCACCTACGCGGCTTGGTGGGTTCGTCAGTCGCTTTCGCGCGCCATCGCCGATCAAGGCCGTACCATCCGCATCCCGGTGCATCTTGCCGAGAGCCTCGGGAAAATTCGCCGTGTGGGTCGTCAGCTTCTTCAATCATTCGGACGTCCTCCGTCCGCAGAAGAGCTGGCAGAGGCCACCACCATTCCGGTGGAAAAAGTTCGCATGATCCTGGAGGCCACCAAGGACCCGGTGAGCCTCGAGAGTCCAGTCGGTGCCGATGGCGACGCATCTCTCGGCGATCTCGTTCCGGACGCAAAAGCGCTTCAACCTGACGACGTATTCGCGAGCGACAAGTTGAACGAACAAACGCGGGAGATCTTGAAGACGCTCAACGCGCGCGAAGAAAAGGTGCTTCGTTTGCGTTACGGCATCGACGAGAAGCGAGACCACACGCTTGAAGAGGTCGGAACGGTGTTCAGGCTCACGCGCGAGCGCATTCGCCAGATTGAAGCAAAGGCGCTGAAGAAGCTGAAGCAGGCTTCAAGTTCGCGAAATATGCGAACTTACATCGCTTCCGGCGGCTGAGGATACGGAAGCCCCTTTCCTCCTCCGGCCCCCGGAGTACCATCCCTTTCCATGGTAGCTCCGACAATCCCCGCTCGACTCTTTGATCAGGCAAAAGACCACGCTTCGGCGCCGGCGTTTTACGCAAAGCGAGAAGGCAACTATCTGCCCACGAGCTGGAGCGAGTACGCGCGGCTCGTGACGCGGGCTGCGAAGTCGTTGCTTGCGTTGGGATGCAAGCCGGGCTCGACGGTTTCGATTTTGGGCTTCAACCGGCCCGAGTGGATTGTCATGGATATGGCAATCATGTGCATTGGCGGCGCGCCTGCGGGCATCTACACGACGTGTTCGCCTTCGGAAGTTCGCTACATCGTGCACCACGCGGAGTCGCCCGTGGTGCTCGTAGAGAATGAACACCAATGGACGAAGATCCAAAAGGAGCTCCAGAACCTTCCCCTTCTGAAGCACGTCGTGCTGATGGAAGGTGCGAAGGTGAGTGATCCGATGTGCCTCACGTGGGATGAATTCCTTGCGAAGGGCGATGCAACGGCGGACGAACGCGTGATGCAACTTGTTCACAGTCTGAAGCCGAACGTGCTCGCAACGCTCATCTACACATCGGGAACAACGGGCCCCCCCAAGGGCGTCATGCTGAGCCATGAGAACCTCGCTTGGACGGCCGATGTGGCGCACGAGATGACGGGGATCACGTCAGACGATCGCGCACTTTCGTATCTTCCATTGTCACATATTGCCGAGCAGATGTTCTCGATTCACGGGCACATCACGAGTGGTCTCCGGTTGTACTTCGCGGAGTCGCTCGAAAAGTTGCCGGAGAATCTGAAAGAGGTGCGGCCGACAATGGTCTTCGGCGTGCCTCGCATTTGGGAGAAATTTCATGCGGCGCTCAGCGCAAAGCTCGGCGAAACGAAAGGTACGAAGGCGAAAATCGCAACGTGGGCTCGGCGGGTCGGAACGCAAGTGACCGCGCAACGCGCCTTAGGCAAGCCATTGTCCTTCGGGCTTGACCTCCAATACAAGTTGGCAAGCAAGCTCGTGTTCTCAAAAGTGAAAGCCGCGTTGGGACTAGACGCAGCTCGCGTTTGTGTGAGTGGTGCGGCGCCCGTTGCAAAGGAAGTTTTGGAGTTTATGGGCTCGCTCGACATCTTGATCAACGAGGTCTACGGGCAGTCCGAAGGCACAGGGCCCTCGACCTTCAACAAGGCGGGGCGCGTGAAATTTGGAACCGTGGGCGAGCCGATCCCCGGTGCCGAAGTGAAGATCGCGGACGACGGCGAGATTTGCGTGCGCGGGAAAAATGTGTTCCTCGGTTACTACAAGGAGGAGGACGCCACGAAGGAAACGCTCATCGATGGGTGGCTGCACTCGGGCGACCTGGGCGCGTTCGACAAGGATGGGTTCCTTTCGATCACGGGTCGAAAGAAGGAGATCATCATCACCGCTGGTGGAAAAAACATTGCACCGAAGAACATTGAAGCCGCGTTGAAGAACCATCCCCTCGTGTCGGAAGCCGTTGTCATTGGCGATAGGCGAAAGTTCTTGAGCGCCCTGGTCACGCTCGATCCGGATGCCGCGAAGAAATTTGCGGATGAGCACGACCTACAGAATCGCGAGTTGCTTCATCACCACGAGGCCGTGCGCGCGGAAGTTCAAAAAGCGCTCGACGAAGTGAACAAGGAGTTCGCGCGGGTGGAGCAGGTAAAAAAATTCACCATCCTTCCGCGCGCGTTTTCAATTGATACGGGTGAACTCACGCCAACGCTCAAGGTGAAGCGCAAGATCGTGAACGAAGTGTGGAAAGACGAAATTGAGTCGATGTATCAGGAGTGACTCAATTCACCTTCGCGCCTTGAGCTAGCCATCGCGCAATCAAGTCACGCTCTT
>JAHFDX010000269.1:0-822 GCA_023248785.1 Myxococcales bacterium | reverse complement strand
GTTCGCGAGCGGCATCGTCTTGCTCACCACCACGCGCGCGCGGATGCGTTCCGCGTGTTGCTTGATTTGCTCCGGCGAGTCGAACATCACATTCACGGGTGCGGTTTTCCAGACGTCATCTCGCGGCAACGCCGAGTGGCATTGAACGCAGCGATCTTGAATGACCGCCTGCACCTTCTTGAAGTCCACAGCGTCTCCGCTTGATGCCACGGCTTGGTTTGTCATCCCACGTGTCATCAGGAAGTAGACCCCCCCTGCCCCGATGGCGATCGCCAAGACGAAACCGATGAGCCATCTCCGAAACCAAAAACGGATGTTCATAAAGTGGCGAACCGTTGCGCCTGACACAGCAACAAGCGCGAGGATCAGGTAGTTGAACTTGCTTCCGTAGGCACCTGGGAAGTGGTTGCTCAACATGATGAAGAGCACGGGGAACGTGATGTAGTTGTTGTGAATGGATCGTTGTTTTGCGTGATAGCCAAACGACGGATCTTGTGGTCTTCCCTCCTTCGTTGCGTTCACGAGCTCGTGCTGCGACGGAATGATGTGGAAGAAAACGTTGCCCGACATGATCGTGCCGAGCATCACGCCCATGTGAATGTACGCGGCACGCCCGCTGAGCGTGTGATGCAGACCCACCATGAGGGCGACGAGAAGCGCGAGCGAAATGGGAATCGCAACGTTCGGATGCTTTCGCAACGGTGAGCGCCAAAGCAGATCGTAGGTCATGAATCCAGAGGCGATGGCACCCACGCCAATCGCAACCCCGATGCCATGCGGAAGCCTCGCAACGGTCGGATCGACGAGAAAACCCTCGCCCGC
>JAHFDX010000268.1 GCA_023248785.1 Myxococcales bacterium | reverse complement strand
GCAAGGTTCATCCCGTCAACGACATTGCGTCTAACGTGCCATGGCGGCTTTGCTTTCGGTTTCGTGATGGGCACGCTTACGACGTTGAGATTGTCGACTGTCACTGAGGTGTACGAGATGGTTCCTATTCATCCTGGTCGAGTTCCTAAAGATGAACTCCATGTACGTGAGCTTTCGGCCAGCGCTTTGGCACGTGCTCTGCGTGTTCCTTCTGGACGGATTGTAGGAATACTGAATGGCAAGCGGGCGATCAGCGCCGAGACGGCCCTAAGGCTCGGACGTTACCTTGGGTAACGCTCCGGAGTTTTGGCTGAGCCTTCAAAGTCCGAACGACTCTGTTGCCCAGCGCAAGCTTGGAAAGCGGATTGAAGCAGAGATTCAGTCCTCGGCGGCATAGTGGGCTTCGTTCAATTTCGTTGACCCCTGACCACAGGGCCACGCGGGCCCCCGGAATCTATGCGACCATCGCCTCCGTGCGCGGCCCCGCACTCGCCTTTTCACTCCTTCTTCTCGCGCCCCTTGCGCGCGCAGACAGCTACGAGCTCACCTCCGACACCACCACGCAGTTCTACGACGTTCGAACACCGACCGGCGTGACGGTCTACACGCGCCGTCGCCTGACAACCACGCTCGGACTTGGCGCCTACGATCTCTTGCCAAGAGACGGCGCTCATGGGCGCGCGCCCGATCTCTTCGTACGCGCACGCCTCCGCTACGACGCCGACGTGGCTCAACAAGGCGGCTTCGCGGATCCACGCGCGGTCGACGAATTCGTCCCGGGCTTCGCACACGGGCCGTTCGATCTCATGTACGCGTATCTCGAAGGTCGCCGCTTCCTTAAAGGATGTCTCGGCTTTCGCGCAGGTCGCCAGTACACCATCGATCCACTTGGTTTTTGGGCGTTCGATGGCGCGCTCGTCCGCGTGACAACGCCCTACTACATTGCAGCCGAAGCGCTCTCTGGATTCGAAGTGCGCGGCGGGCTCCCTCTCTCCAGCGGACGCTGGGAAACAAGCGGCGCGTGGCGAGGTTCGCGTGCGGACGTCGATCCGTCGCTGTATCCATCTTTTCAGCCCGCATCCATTGCGCCCGCGTTCGGTGGCAGCCTCGAGTCCATCGGCATCGGACCACTGCACGCCAAGCTCACCTACCGGCGCGTGTACAACACGGGTGGCAGCACCCTCACCCAATTCGCTAACGCCCTTGACCAAGCGCGAGTCTACGACGGCACACGCCTCTCTCACGAGCGCATTGGGGGAACGATCGACGCATCGCTCGGTGACGTTATCGCGTTGCGCTCAGGCCTCGTTTACGACGCGTACAACGCCGGCGTGATGCAAGCCCACGCATCCGCGGATGCATTTGTAACCAACAGTGTCACTTTATCTGCCGACTACGATTACTACCGTCCCGCATTCGACGCCGACTCGATCTGGAACTTCTTCGGTGGCGAGCCGATGAACTACCTCGGTCTTCGAGCGAGCGTCGACCTTACAAAGCAAGTGAGCGTGAGTAGCGGCGCCTACGGGCGGTTATTTTCAATCAACGAAGCCACCACGACGACTTCCTCACTTCCTACATGGACGGCCTACACCGTAGCTCCCCCGAACACGCGCCCGTTCGACGGAGGCGGGCAACTCGCGGCCAACTACCGCAAAAGCACCCTTTCCGCCGGCCTTCGGGGCTCACTCAACATGGGTGACGCTGGCCATCGCGTGGGCGGTGATCTGTACGCCGACCAACGCATTGCCACCCGCCACATCGTGTCAACCCGCCTCTCGCTCTACAACTGGGAAGACACCGTCCGTGCGCGCGGCACCACGAGCCTCGCTTATTTACTCGGTACAGGTTACGAATTCTCACCCAAATCACGCGTGATGGTGGAACTTGATCACGCGATGAACTCGCTTGTAGGTCATCGCTTTCGTTTCATGGTGAGCCTTACGTTGGCGGTGGCGCCATGAAGTCGACCCTCCTTAAGTGGGCGCCTCCCTTGTCTATCGTCCCGGCCATCATCATTGCGTGCCAACACACGCCGCGCGCCACGTTGCAAGATGCCCATACGCGTGCATACGATGCCTGCCGCGCTGGCGAGGACGCGGGCAGCTCAAAGTTTCCCTGCAAGAACGGCCGAGCCCACGCTCCTGACTTTTTCGAACGACACAAGTTTGTAGCCGCCGACGACTCACAAGCATGCGCAACGTGCCACACGAACGACGAGTGCGTCGCATGCCACGACGGACGCGTTCGCCCGCGAAGCATCCATCCGAACGACTTTCTGAGCATGCATGCCATCGAGTCCCAACGGGCCACAGAGCGGTGTACGAGTTGCCATCGCGAACAAAGCTTCTGCCTCGATTGCCATCAACGCGTTGGCGTCTCAATGAGCGGACCGGGAAGTGTTCGCGCATCTGGTCGTTTTCATCCTCCAAAGGCCGAGTGGAGCGATCCACCTAAGCGTCCCGGACACCACGCCTATGAGGCTCAGCGAAACCTCGTCGCTTGTGTGAGCTGCCACATCGAGCGCGATTGCGTTGCGTGCCACGCATCGCGTGGAATCGGGGGTGGCATCAGCCCGCACCGGCCTGGTTTCGCCAGCGCGTGCCGAAGCCAATATCGGCGCAATGCGCGGCCTTGTTTGGTTTGCCATCAGCCCGGCGATGGAGCGTTTATTTCATGTCAATAGTGCGGTTTTTGCTGGCAAAATCGCGTTCTTCCTTGCGCCCCGCGGCTTTCGGACGTTATACGGTGAGCTGCGTCGAAGCAGTTGAGGAGGCCCCTTGTGAGAGAACTCGTTCGATACCTTCTAGAGAACCTGGTGATCGACTTTCAGGGCGAGATCACGCTCGATACGGTGCGCCAGTGCTTGAGGGCGGACGAAAGCCGCGAGTCGAAGGCGCTCCTTCAACGGTTGATCCACGACAAGGGTGTCGACGATCTACTCATTACGCTCGCCGATTGCCTGAAGGACCACGTCCGTACCGGTGTCAACGACGAAGTCATGCGCGAGCAGTTGTCGATCTACGCCGACTCTTAATCACAGCGCTTCTCGCCTTCGCTCCCGTTCTCGCGTGCGACGTTCCGCGCGAGCACGCACAAGAGCAATCATTCCTGCATGTGGTCGGCTCGAATGTGGGGCCAGGGAAATCGCTTCCTGCCAACGGCACCATTGAACTCAGGTTCGATCATCTGTTGCTCCCTATCTCGGTGGCGCGGCAGTCCGCCATCATCCGCCAGGCAAACGGAGAAATCGCAGCCGCGCCTGTCGTGCAATACGACCCCGCAGGCAAAACGGTCACCCTGTCAGCGTCCGACGGACGGCCATGGCTCGAAAGCGGTCAGTACTACGTTCTCGATTTCATCACGTACCGACCCGATGCAGGACCCGGTGGATTTCGTACACTTCTTGGCGCAACGATGGACCCTCACGCAGCCTCCAAGCTCGGCTTTTTTGCAACAGATTCGGTTACGATTAATGCACCCCACATCTCTTTCTGCCGCGACATTGAGCCTATCCTCACCACAAAGTGCGGGCGTTGCCACGGTGGCCAAAGCCCTGCGATGGCCCTTCAACTCGACTCGACGAATGGCATACGGGCCACCGCAATAAGGCAACTTGCACGCGGCTCGAACGCGGGTGCGTCGTCGACCCCCCGCGCAGCGTCATTTGGCACCGACATGGCCATCATCGAACCACACGCGCCTGGTTCGAGCTGGCTCATGTACAAGGTGCTTCTCGCGTCTCCATCAAGCGAGTTAACGGTTCCAACGAGCGCAACGTGCGGAGGTGATGTGTTCGATGCACTCGTTCTGTATGCGAACGGAATCCCCACGCCGCTCGATGATCGCGAACGCACTGTCCTCGGAATGTTCGTCGAGGGCGCACCCATGCCCTATCCCGTAGCACAAATCGTCGACGCGACTCACGAAGCCCCGCTGACGCAGGACGAACTCCTGCGGATGAGTGAGTGGATCCGCGATGGCGCTTCGTTGGAGTAACCGCATTTCTGATCGTCAATCCTGTTTACCACCACCCGCAAGCTCGACTAGAACGTGCGTCATGCGCGATACAAGACCCTCTCGAACCAACGACACGCTTGGCCAACTCCTCTTGAAGACGGCGCGGCTTTACAACGAACTCGCTACGCGCGAGACCTCTCGCTCCGGTGCCAAGTCTTCTCGCGCTCGATCGGCGCACACGGCTGTCCTTTCGTACATCGACACCGACGGAACGACGGTTACGGCGTTGGCAAACCGCCTTGGAATTTCGAAACAAGCAGTCAGTCAGTTGATCGACGATATGGAAGCGAACGGTTTCATTTCGCGTGCCGCGTCGCCCCATGACAAGCGCGCCAAATTGATCCAAGCAACGGCGCGCGGCCGCCAGGCGTTGGCAGAAAATGTCGACGCGCTGAGTGCAATCGAGCACGCGCTTTCCAAAAACGCATCGAAGGCAGCTGTGCTTCAGCTGCAGGGTGCCCTGACTACCCTCTTGCCCGCCCTTGAGTCACTCAAAGCAACATCTGCAAAAAGAGGCCTTAATTAGGTCCTGAATGCCATTTTTTGGAAGGCTGGGCGTCATCCAAAAACACAACATCGTACCTTGACCCACTCCACTTTGGATCGTAAAGCCCGCCTGTTCAAATAGGGGCCGGCGTTCGCGCTGACTACGCGTAGATGTGCTTGCGTAGCTCAGTCGCGTGACCAACGTGCGTTCGGCCCGTGAGGGGATGGTACGTTTCATGGGCTTCAAGAATATTGTTTCGTTGGGATTCCTCGCCGTAGCGGGCGCGTTCGCAATCTCTGCCTGCAGCAGCAACGTGGAGAGCAACCCGTCCGCGGACCCAACGGTGACCGATGAAAATTCGGAGACCGCAGGTGATGAAGAGGCGATGAAGAAGGCGGGCATGTACTCGTGCAAGAACGACAACGACTGCGTTGCCGTCGACGAAGGCGGATGCTGCCAGCACGGCAAGCTTGTCGCCGTGAACAAGCACTACACGAAAGCGTACGAAAAGGCGCACGGATGCAACGTAAACCCGCGACCGATGTGTCCCCTGTATTTGATCCTCGATACTCGCGTTGCCCAATGCAACTGGGGCAAGAGCAAGTGCGAGATGGTCAGGCCCGAGGACATTGCCTGCGGAGGTCACACGATCCACCGACCGCACGGATGCCCAGACGGTTACACCTGCAAGTTCCCAGAATTCGCCGCGGACGTTCCGGGCGTATGTGAAAAGAACTGACCGATCCCAAGGCCACCTACGACACGACGCGATTGCGTCCCCCTTGTTTCGCCGCGTAGAGATTTTCGTCTGCGCGGCGATACAGGATCGACGGCGACGGATCGGCTTCCGTGAGCTCGGCGACACCCAAGCTAATTGTGCACGGAATAGCTACATTTTCGAACTTCATGGTTGTTAGCTCAACGATCGCGCGAACTTTCTCTGCAAGTGCACGCACGCCCTCCAGTTCGATCTCCGGCGACAAGATCGCAAACTCTTCACCCCCCGTTCGAGCAAACACGTCTTGCGCGCGGAGCTTGGGCTTAATCGCCGTGACCACCTGACGAAGCAGGCTGTCGCCGGCGAGATGGCCCCAAGTGTCGTTGATCTTCTTGAAGAGATCGATGTCGAGCAACGTGAGCGCCAACCTGCGCGAATAGCGACGTGATCGGGTGAACTCACGATCGAGTGTCTCGTCGAAGTAGCGACGGTTGTACACCTGCGTAAGACCATCGACCGTCATGAGCCGATAGATCTCCTCGTGGTAGTGCGCTTCGATGTTGTCACCCGTCATGTACTTCAGAATGCT
>JAHFDX010000267.1 GCA_023248785.1 Myxococcales bacterium | reverse complement strand
CGCTGAATGCGTCGAGTTTGAGGCGCGTGAACGTCGAGATGAAGCACCACGCGAGGTAGGGCAAAATAAACTTGAGCTGCGGTGTAGAGGCGTCCTTCTGCGAGCCCGTACCAAATTCGTAGGCGACGCCGAGCATGCCCAAGAGCACGGTGACATTAATGAGCTTTAGATTCGCGAGCCCAGGAATGAACTCCTGGGGCCGGATGAAGATGATGACCGCAAGAAGCGCCGCGGCTAAAAATGCCATCGTTTGATCAGTTTCATGAAAAGCGGACGCGGGAGATCATGTCCAAAGGAGGGTTATCGCACGGCACATCCCTTGGTTTCAAAGTGAACGATACCGTCTTTTGACGCATACCCGTCAGAGGTAACTGCCAACGTGATGCGACAACTGCCGCCATCCTTTGCGATCGTTGGGTTTATTTGAACCCCCGGAGCGACGCCGGCGATCAGGTGATGAGTTACCGAAGAAGGCACCGAATACGAGCCTCCCACCTTGACATCGTTTACGAACACGTACGCCTCGTCGTCGACGAGGACGCCATCGAGTTGCTTGCTCTCGATGGCATGCAACGCCGGATGGGCGATGTCCCGCGACCCAAAGGTTGCCGCATGAAGAAACCGTCGCTCGGTTTTGCCACCGTCGCTCGGCACTTCGACCCGTCGTCCAGCGAACCCCTCAAAGGGGATGTTGTTGTCGTGCCACAGATCTCCCTTCGGGTCGGGCTCGACGATTACCCGATATTTGGGCGCTCTTGGAAGGAGAGTGGCTACGTGCGCGCTGGAAGTTCCAGACTTCACGACAAAGCCTGCGGCCTCCATGTTGGGAACCGCGCTTGGGTGAATGGCAAATGTAACAGCGATAGTTGGTTTTGAGAGTGCAACCGAGTCGTATACGACCAAACGCGCAGAGGATGACGAGCCTGCGACGGGCCTTCGTGAAAACACAAAGTGCCTTTGGGCACGCAATACGGCGCGTTTTTTCGACCACTCGAAGTCGGCGGGACGATACGCATCCGTAAAATCGGCAAGGGCATAGACGAACGTGCCATCATCTGCGAAGCGCGTCATTTTGATGTCTGTGCCGAAAGCTCCTTGGTTTGGCGCGTAGTTGATGACTTCGCGCTTGTCATCGACGAGCAACGTGTTGTGCGAGTACGTTGACGACGAACCGTAGCCACTTGAGTCGAGAAGGAGCGGATCTGTACCACGCACGACGGTGAAATGACCCTTGTCGAGGTGTTGATGATCTGCCGTAAATTGCGGTCCGCTCGATGCTGCGAACCACACCGCTTCGTTGCTCCACGATGTGCGCGCAAACACGGTGCCTGTCCCTGGAGCGTGGTAGCTCGTTGCGTCTCCCTGAGGCGACAGCGTCGCACCGGATGCGTCGTCGGCTAGCATCTGCAAAAAGAACCACTCGCTTTCGCGTTCGCGCACGTTTCTGGCCAGAAATTTCGCCTGCGCGCGCTCTTTTTCGTCGAACACGAACGTTGCGCCAAACACATGACGAGTCGTCATTTCGGGGGGTTTTCGGCCCCAATCGCCTACGTCGTAGAGGTGAACGCCATCGGGCCAACGTGAGTGCGTGAAGTAGGGGAGCGTTTCGTGAAGCCAGGGCAGCTCGACTTTGTTTCCAAGTCGCGTCTCGGCGTCGACGTACGCGGACACGATGAGTGCAACCAGCGGCCCATACTGCCAACCCTCGGGCCATTCACCGCCGGCCACGCTGGCGTACGCCGGCCGCATCCTCTTCTCGAATTCTTCCTTTGCCAACGCGCTGTACGTTTTCGCGCGCGGGTCGTCGTCGTCGAAGGCAATCCCGAAGAAGGCAATCGTTCCAAAGTAGCCGGTGTAGTAATTTGCGAGCGCAAAGTCCCGCTTGTGCCCATTGTCCTTGTACCAATTGAGCCAGGTGACCATGCGGTCGGCCGCACGTTTGCGCAGCGCGGGCGGAAGGTACGACGTCGACTTGAGCCAGTCGTATGCCACGCACGCAAGAGCACCGCGGGTTCGAATGGAATAACCGTTGTCGTGGTGAACGGCGCTGTCGCCCCCTTTGCCATCGCCCACGGTTTCTGCATCGTCGATGAGAGCTGTAAAGTACTTCGCGCCGGCCTTTGCATACCGATCGTCGTTTGTGACATGGAAACAGAGCGCCTCATCCATCGCCACAGTGGCCCAGTTCCACGCTTCGTATCCGGAAGCGGCGTTTTGTTCGGAGGCCGCATCACACTCAGCCTTCAGCGCGATCCACGCGGGATGGCTCGCCTGCGCCATTCGTTTGGCTCGCCCAAGGCGCTCCGCCGACAAAAGGATGCGACCGGGCGTAGGCCCCCCTTGAGGGACCAGGACAGGTCCTGTCGATGGCGAAGCCGTTTGGGGGGGTGAAGTCCCAGGGCCGACCGATGGAGTCGGCACGGGGGGCGTAGGCCCGGGCCACTGGTCCCGCCCACATGAAGAACAACCAAGAAATACGGCGCAAAGGAGGCTGATGACCGGGCGATGCATAAAAGCATCATACGACTGACTTCTTTTTTGGGCAGCGCATGATAATCCTGCGCACTATGCAAATGCGTTTCCGATGGCAGCTCCTCTTGGCCGCAATCCTCGTAACCGCAACCCTCGTGACGACAACGAGCGGATGCGCATCATCTCCAAGGTACGATTGGGCGGCCGAGCGACTCGTTGGGTACCGCGTAGGGCCAAGCGACATGCTCAAGATCGAAGTGTGGAAGCACGACGAACTCTTGCAGCAGATTCCTGTAAGGCCTGACGGCGCGATTTCCATGCCGCTTATTGGTGAAGTCCCAGCGGCTGGGCGCACGACAGACCAGATCGCGGGCGACATCTCGCAGAGGCTTGCCAAGTTTTTCCAGGATAAGCCCACGGTGACCGTCAGCGTGAACGAAGTGAAGTCATACCGAGTGTACGTGGTCGGGGAAGTGACCCACGCTGGTGAATTCAGCCCAACCCACACCATTTCAATTTTGCAGGCGTTGTCGCTTGCGGGGGGCTTTACCCGGTATGCAGATCCGGATCGCATTGTTTTGATTCGGAAAGATGCGCGTGGCGAACGACGCATTCCGTTCAACATGACCGCGGTGATCGAGAAGGCCGAGCTCGTTCAAGACCTCGATCTTCAATCAGGCGATGTCGTCTACGTGCCCTGATACAGAAAGCACTACAGCGTTCCAGATCGCTTCGCCCATAGCTCGTGAGTGATGCACGCGGGCTTTGATGAAGGGCGTGGGGGTCCGTACCAAACGCCTCCGCCGAACGTTGTGATGTAGATGTTTTCGCGCTGGTAGGGATCGACCGTTATGCGATGTCCCATGGCGAAATCGTAACCATCGATGGGCACAAACGACTGCCCGCCATCGACGCTCATCCATGCGAGCCCGCTAAATCCGGTAGCAAAAATTCGATTCGGATCGGCGCTGTCACACGTTACATCATAGATGAACGCATCGTCTTGAAGCACCCACCGCCACTGTTGACCGTTGGTGCTCGCGAAGATCCCCCCCCGGCAAATGCGATGCTCGCTATCGCTACCCCACGCCGACAAGAGTACTGCTCCCCCGGGATTGAGAGTAACTCCCGTTGGAGCGATTACACCTTCAGGCAGCATCATCGGCGACCATCTGCTGGCTGCGCCGTCAGCGAAGAACACAGCGCCTTGGCCCGATGAAACATTCGCACCTTCGCTTTGCCTTACGCACACGAGGTAAACGCGATTGTCACCCACCAATCGCCACGCAAAGGCTCCTTCGGGAAGGCCGTCGGAGGCTCTGTGCCAGCTCCGTCCGTCATCGTCACTGCGAAACACGCCGTGACCAAAGGCGGTTGCGAGAAGTCGCCTCGCGTTCGAGCGACTGGAAGGATCGAGCCAGAGCGATGTAAATGCGGCGTCGGGCAGTCCCTTCGCGATCGAAAACCACGTGAGGCCGCCGTCTTCGCTTTGAACAATCCCACCGCGAAATTTCGAAGGCGCTTTGCGTCGCCACATCTTCGGTCGTGGAAGGTCGTGAGTGTCACTCACGGCGGCCCATATGCGACCGCGTACCTCCGGATCGAAAACGGCATCGTACATGGTGTTGCGCCAAGGCCTTGGAACGCCTCGGACCCATGTCCACGATTTGCCGCCGTCCTCGCTCAACATACCGCCGATGTCGGTACACGAGACGAGCATGCGGTTTGGGTCGTGAGGGGAGTGATGCACGGCGTAACTCGTTGTGACGTCGAGTCCTCGGGTTGTATAACGTTCGCGGGATCCGCCGGAAGAGTAGCGCTCGTTCCACATTTTACCGTCATCGGCGGAACGAAGTACGCGACCAAGGTCGGTTGCAAGAAGGACGTTTGGCGCGCGCTTCGAGATGGCGAGTCCGATGGGAGCATCGCCCCACGAGGGGCCGAACGCCCTTGAAATCCATGCGTCACGAACATGAGCCGAAGGCGCTGTGTCGCTATCGGCGAGAAGCACATGCCAAGTGACGCCTGCGTCGCGAGAGATGAGAATTCCGAACTTGCCGTGGTCGATTTCGTTGGGTGTGCTGAATCCGAGCAAGATGGTCTGGTCATTTGTCGCGATGGCCGAGTAGCGAATCGCTTGAAATCCGAGCGAAGAAATCGCTGCCTTGCTCACAACTTGCGTCGGCGCCTGCCCCTCAACGAGCAACCAACTGTGCTCGGCGGAATACTCATCAGCGCCCTCAATCACACACAAACAAAAACGCTCCTCGGCCCATTGGCATGCAACGCGAACAAAGGCGAGCTCGTTTCCCGCGCGAATCGTTTCGGGTGCGTCCTTGCCGACAACGACGATGGTCCCGTCAGTCGCGATCGCAATCATGCGTTCACCGGAGGGAGATGCAAACAATGTGGATGCTGCCCAGGGCATCGTTGAACCTTGGGCCCATGTTTGGCCTCCATCACTCGAACGCACGATGCCAAATCCGCTGTCGCGCGTTGCGCATCCGACAAGCGTTCCGTTCGTCGCGCAGTCGACGGCGGTAAGGGTCATATCGTCGGTTACGAATTCAGCTTCTGCGTGATCGCCTTTGCGCAGGTAACGCTTCCATCGGGTTGGGGCGATGAGAACGAAGGATCGCCCCCCGTTGTCGCTTCGAAAGAGGCCGACTCCGAGCGCGTAGAGTCGCCCCCGCCTCGAGGGGTCGAAGACGTATCCGCGAGCCGTTCCGGCGAGGTTTTTCATTGACCACGAAAGGCCACCGTCGAAAGTGACAAAATGTCCCGACATATCGCACGCGACGATGGCGTGCTCCGCATCGAAGGGGTCGACGGCGGGGTACATCAGAGCGCCGCCTCCGCCTGGCCCAATGCGCGTCCATCCGTCTGGGATTGATGGTCGAACGATGAAGGCCCAAGGACGAAAACGCGAGCGACCGATGCCAATGGCTGCGCCCGCGATGCCGACGCCCGCGCCGATAACCCACGCGCGTCGAGATAGGAGTCGCATCTCCCGGGAGGATACTTCAGCATCGGTTCGAGTTCGCGTACCATTGAAGATCATGGCGCAGCGCTCGGTTCCGCACCTCTGCGCCCGCGTGGTCGGTGCCCGGTTTCTCGGCTGCGTGGAGTCTTTGAATGTTTGAGTTCCGAGTCATTCGGACGACTGGCGAATTCGAAGCGCTTGTACCCGAATGGCGAGATCTGCTCACCAGGGCTCACGGGGAGGCGGTTCTTACGCCCACGTGGCTGCTCGCGTGGTGGCGAACGTTCGGGGTTGCCGCTGCGCGCGAGCTTCGCGTTGTTACATTTCGTAAGGGGGAACGCCTCGTCGCGATAGCCCCTCTTC
>JAHFDX010000266.1 GCA_023248785.1 Myxococcales bacterium | reverse complement strand
CCGGAGTGACGGACGACAAGCCGCTGTATGTAACGGAAAATGGCGGTGACTCCTGGGCTCCAGCCGCGAGTTTTGACGGACCTACCCCGAAGGGTATCTGTAACCTTTTCAAGATCGACGCGACACATCTTGTCGCTACAGGCCGCGTGGGCGGTCCGAGCTTCTTTCTCTCGTCATCGGACGCCGGGCGTACGTGGAAGTCACGCGATCTCTCCTCACAGATTGGAGCACTCGTGGACGCACACTTTTTCAGCGAGAGCGAAGGAGTGATTACTGGTGCAACGACGACCAGCGCGGCATCACACTGCTCCATTTTGCGTACGGCGGACGGTGGCGCCACATGGAGCAGCGTGTTCACGTCGAGCGAGCGCGGCGAGATGTGTTGGAAGCTTGCCTTTCCCTCCGCCAACGTCGGCTACGCAGCGGTTCTCAATCTTGGAGAGCAAGCGTCCAAGGTCATCAAGACCACAGACGGTGGCAAAACATGGCAGGAACTTCCGTTCGTGAAAGGTCCGTACGGCGGGCTTGGAATCGGATTCATCACCGAAGACATCGGATGGGTCGGCGGCGAGGCGAGTTCGAAGCCCGCGTACCGCACGAAGGACGGAGGCAAAACATGGGAGCCGGATGCATCGCTCGGGCCCTATATCAATCGCTTCCGATTTATTGATGCGCGAACGGGGTATGCGATCGGCAGCACAATCTACAAACTTGAGATCAAATGAGGCGATCCATCTCACTCGTGTGGCTCGGACTGAGCATGCTCAGTTGCTCGTCGACCGAGATATCGCCCTCGTTGGAAGCAGGCACGCTCGTGACAAACGCATCCGAGGCGAGCACGTGCAAAGTAATCCCGTGGATGACTCCTCGTGCAGCAGAGGCCACGTGCAACGTCGACGAAATTCAGGGCTACTACGACGACTGCATAAAGGAAAACACCGCGCTCCCGATTCGGTGTCAGCAGTTTGTTGTGGCGCACGCGCGATGCTCGGCGTGCATCACTGCGCGTTCAAACACTAAAAATGGCGCGTTAATCGTTACGAACGGCAGTGTGGAGCCAAATGTAGGTGGTTGCATCGCACTGCTCTTGAACGATACGCGTCCCGACGGATGCGGTGCGCGCGAACATGCCGCACGCGCCTGCAGAACGGCGCAATGTGCCTCGTGCGTCGAACTTCAATTGAACGCATGCGTGGAACTAAACGGTGCCGCCACGTGCACAACGGGACGTACGCCCGAAGACACCTTTCGCAACGTTGCGCGGGTTTTTTGTGGAATCTAGTCGCTGGGATTCCCGCGCTCGTCGTTGCGCGCGAGCAATTCGTTCAGGGTATCCATCAGGGCTGCGTATCGTTTTCCTCCCCAACATCTCTGCGGACTCATGCTCGACCTCACCAAATTGGCCAAACTCTGTTGCCGATTCTTGATCGAAGACGCCATCGTACGAAGCGCACACAAGCGAACTCGAGCCCGATTGTTTTTGACTGAGCAGCTCACCCATGTCGTCGCGCGATTCGCCGTCGGTCCGGAACTTAAACAGCGGATACGCCCACAATGCAGGCACTCCCTGATCAAGTGCAAAGGAGAGGTGGTAACAGCGGCCCGCCGAAACACGGAATCGCGCCCCCGGGAAATTATGCAAGGCGCCCGTAACGGGTGCGCCCTCTGGCATCACGACCGATGCAGGATCCACCGCCGAAGGTGGCGCGACATCGTTGATGCATGCGTTCTGATCGCGGAGAACTAAATCCGTTGCACGCACCGCTCAGCACCATGCAGCCGCGGGGCGCCGTGCACCACCACCGCCCCCCCCCGCTGTACACGAACCACACGCACGAACCACGCGAGTGATCGGTTGCCGTCGTCGACGGTACAGGTCGGGATGCGGAATGCGGCGCACCGAAGAAAGTGTGGGCCAACTTGGCTGGTGATGAGCTCGTCTATGATTCATGCGCCATCTCGGATCATTGGGGCGGCTTAACAGGGCGGATGTGGTGGAGCCCGCCCCCCAAAAACTCAACGACCCCAGGCTGCTCGGGAGCGGGACTTGGGTCGTCATCATCGTCGACGGATTGATTTCAAAGAGGTCACCTCCGTCGCTGAATCCAAAGACGCGACCGCCCCAAAACGCAAGACCAAATACGTCCGTTCGAGCAACCGAACCAAGCTTTTTAACGAGCGCACCGGTTGACGGATTCACTTCGACCAGACAATCCGCGCACCCCAAACCCTTGACGGTGAGATACGTGCCGCCACCCTTGACGGATACGATGTCGCCACTCGAGATGTACCCACCGCCGAGCACTCCAAGGGTCGTGATGGCCCCCGTTTGCGTGTCGATGCGCGAGTACGTGCTGCCAAAGTAACCCACGAGCGCTTCATTGTTTGGGTCGACCGTGCCTTTCGGAACGAACGACAGCGAATTCGGATAACTCGGGCCGGCCCTGAGCGGTGTGCACGTCGCGGTCGTCTTGTCGATGCGATTCACCCCATAAAAGGTGGTGCCGAACATCTGGGAATTTTCGTCGAGAGCGATATCGACCATTTGATCGTTAGTGCCGCAGTTTGAAAACACACCTATCTCGGTAACATTGTACGTGTCCGGATCGATCCGAAAGAGCTTGGTCGCGCTGTGCGCGTAAATCTCAGCGACCTCCTTCGTGGGTGTCGAGCCATCGACAACAAACCCCGAATCCAGCACGATAGGCGGAGCCTGTACTTCGGCCGGAGTTCCGCTCTCGATGGGCACGGACCCGCCGTCGGTCACAAGAAAGCGCGCGTCCAACTGCCGCCCGCCACATCCAAAAAGAGCGACCGCAAAAAAGATGTTCGCAATTCCACCACGCACCATCGCTTCGCTTATCGGACATCATTTACTGGGATGCAATGGGGGCCTTCGCACAACTCCGAGGGCTGTGGTTCATGGCCCAGCGCGCGAGACGGTTGAGGGCTGGTTGGTCAACCGTGTGGACCAACTATTTCCACGTATCGCCGTCGGTACAGGTCGGGACGCGGAATGTCGTTATGGACTCATCGTGATCCCGCATTTGGACTGCAGGTACGCGCCGCCGGCCTGAAGATCGCCTCTGTATGGTTTCGAATCACTTGAGTACTGGTCGACCACCGGGCGATTCAGCGGATTGAGTTGGTTCGTCGCGTCCCACCCCATTTTTGCGTAGAACGGCGTCGTGTACGTGTCGTAGAGCTCGACAATACGCCCCCACGATACGGCGATCTCTTTCGGCGCGACCTTGTTGCCGTCTTTGACGATCCCAACGTGCTTGGTCCACGTGGCCTCAAACTCCGTCGGATGCCCGTTCGCATACGTGATGAGATCCGCAGACGTCTGGGCCATCGGCGCGACGACTTGGCAGAATTTTTTCGTCGGATCGTAGGTGGAGCAAAATGTTTTGCGTGAGTAGCCTTTGATCTCGCCTCCGGATCCAGAATCCCAACCGGTAAACGCAAGCGTCAAGATGGGTTTCACTTTTACGACGTCGATTGGAAGCGGGCTTCCGTCCGGGCACCTGCAGTCGTCGACTGTGCAGAGGATCGCAGCGCCCGTGCCGACAACATAGGCGTCGACACCTGCGGAATCTGCGAGCCTGATTCCTCCGCCTTCAAGGTTGAGCGCGAGGATCTCCGCTGAGCCATCGATTTCGAACACGTCGGCGCCCCAGGGATCGATCACGAAGACCGCGCTGCCGCCGTCGTCGATGGTCTTTATGACCTTCAAGGCTTCGATCTCGTCAGGCACTCCCGATCCTGTGACAGTCCATTCCTTTCCGCGCGCTTTCTCGCGGGTGAGCGAGGCTCCCCAACTGCGTTTAAGGACGTCGCTGATCGGATCGCTCATCACTTTGAACGAATCCATGTTCGTCTTCGCCGTGAGGAACGTGTTCATGAGAGGCCACACAGGATTTCCGAGGTAGTTCACCTCCGAGAAGAAACCGTGCGCTGTATAAGCCCGCATGAAAAGGTTGTGGTTCGGCTCCGTGAACCAACCTTTCCAGTACACATCGACTTCCGGCACTCGCCCCACCACCTCATAGGCAGCCCAATTGGCGGTGCCTTCCGCCGACCACGGCAGAAACGCTTTGTTGCGCCAAGCCTTGAGTCCCATGATCTGCGCCTGAAAGCAGTGGAAAGCTTCGTGGGCGAGGGTGTGACGTAAACCACCGTCACTCGCAATGATCCTCTGGGCGATTTTCACGCGACAAACGGTGACAGGCCCAGGGGCCGCCTCGATCATGGGCTTGGCCCCCTTGGCCTCGTTTGCCGTAAGGGGCACCGCCTGCGCACGTACGCCCGGCCTGTCATCGAAGGTGCCGACCGACAGTTCGATCGCGGGTGTCAGTGCAACGCCGGACTTTGCCGAGAGAAGAGCAACCTCTTCGTTGAATTTCTTGAGGACTTCCTTTCGCTGTGCCTCTTGTTCTTCGGGCGTTTTGGGGGCGACCTTCGCCGGCTCGTCGCGTGGCTCGAGTCCCCCCATCGGGTCGAACTGAATGGGCGCGTCCTGCGGCTGCAACGAGCCACTCGTGCTCGAGGTGTCCGCAGCCAACGCTTGCGCGGTGATCGATTGCTCTTCGGAGGTGAGGTCGCTCCAGTACGCATGCATCAACCGAATCGCGTGGCAGGCGCCAAGCGCTCCTGTGTCGTGTCCAGCGGCTTCGGCCTTCGCAAGATCGGCACCTATCGGCACTGCTACGTTCGGAAGCTTTGCAACCGTTAACGAGAAGGCCTGCTTCGTCTGCTCGAGCGTCCAGACTCCATCCTTCGGAGTCGCCGCGACAATTTTTTCCCACGCGGTCGTGAGATCTTCATTTGTACCGCTCTTCGCGCCGCTGTTGCTTGAGTCGTCGCTGCTGCATGAAACGAGAGCGAAGTTGACCAACGAGATCATCACCGCATACGCACCAAGCGTTGGCGCCTTCCGGCAATTTCGTTCCATTCTCTGAGGGTATTCGGGTTCCAACGATCGGAATAGAGAACCGCGAAAATCGTGAGCGCGCGGTGGCGGGAGCCCAAAATACTGCCACCGTACGTAAGCCTAAGATACCGCTACCTTATGAGGTCCTTGTCGTCGCCGATCTCGTCAGTCAAAATAAATACGAGAAGGCAGGCACCACGAGACTTCCATGGGCCGCTTTCTACTTGCCCTTACGGTCCTGACATCAGCCATCGCACTTTTTTCCGCGAGCGCCTGTAGTAACAAAAGTTCCAGCGCGTGTACGGGACGGTGAAGTAAGGACCTTCGACCCACGTCGTGTTGCCTTGCGCCCGTTCTCGTTCAGCTAGGCCTGTACGGATGCGGCGTTTTGGCTAGACTGCGGGGGCCGGTGCGTTCCTCGTGCAACATCGCGGAGCCGACCTTCTGGAGATAGCCATGAACGATCGATACCCCTTCTATGCGGCCCCTTCAACTGCGATCGAAGCCGACGCGCGCGAGCGCTTCATCGTTCGAACCTACAACCACCTCTTTGGCGCCATCGTGTTGTTTGCTGCCATCGAGATCGCTCTCTTTACATCGGGCCTCGCAAACATCCTCGCGCGCGCGATGTTGGGCGGGAGCTGGTTGCTCGTTCTTGGCGGATTTATAGTTGTGAGTTGGCTTGCCAGCCGGGCAGCTCATACCGCAACTTCGAAGGTCGCACAGTATGCCGCCTTGGGCGGCTTCGTTGTTGCGGAGTCCATCGTTTTTGTGCCGCTGCTTTTCATCGCGAATTACTACGCACCCGGCGCGATTGCGAGCGCGGCGCTCGTTACGCTCCTCGGCTTTGCCGGGCTGACGGCTGTGGCGTTTGTTACACGCAAGGATTTTTCATTTCTTGGTTCACTCTT
>JAHFDX010000265.1 GCA_023248785.1 Myxococcales bacterium | reverse complement strand
ACGGTTTATTCGTGGCCAGAAAAAGACAAGCGCGGCATGTGGATTAGAGATGAGGTCACGGCCCTTCGCACTTTCATAGTTGGTGAAAAATCGAACGTTGCGATCACCAATGCCGCGACATAGAACAATGCGCGCCGAGGGTCTTCCGTCCGGCGCACAGGTGGCCAGCGTCATCGCCGATGGCTCGGGCTCACCCGCGCGCTCGGCCTCTTCCATCCACGCGCGCAACGTCTCGAGAGGATTCATCTGCGGAGCGTACGCCGAGCCCGACAAGGTGCGAAGAGACCAATTACTCAAGAAACGAGCGACCACGCGCGTCCGCCCACGCGGCGAGAAAGCACCCCCCAAAGAAGAACGTCTGAACCGAATAATGGATCCAAATGAGCATCAGCACGACCGAACTTGCCAAGCCTTCGGTGGAGTGAAGACCCGCAGTCCCTACGTAGGTTGCAAATAAGGTTCGGCCGAATTGAAAAAGAACTCCGCTGACCGCAGCACCAATAAATGCATCACGCCACGTCACACGCACGTCGGAAACATATCGGTAGATCGACGCAAAAAACGTGAGCGTTAGTCCGAGGGTCAACACATAGTCCAAACCTTTTGCAAGTTCGAGGTGGACCGGAAGCACCCTCTCAAGAAAGGAAAGAACCGTCCGCGTCAACACCGACGCAAGCATCACCGCCGAGCAGATCAGCGTCATTGCGAATGCGACAACGTTGCGCATTAGGCTGGCGCGCGTAAACGCCCCCGTTTGTTTTCCAAAAAATTTCGATGGAGCCCACAGTTGATACAGCGCGATTCGTGTGTGTAGGAAGAGGCGAGACGAAGCGAACGTCGCGACGACGAGACCAAACACAGTGGTCGTCACGCTGGCGCGTGAGTGATGCGTTCGGTCGGCAACTGCTTTCGCCACCAAGTCACCCCATTCGCTCCCGAGCCATCCTTGAAACGCATCGCGAACCTCCGCGCGCGCCACGCGTCGACCGACCAGTGGACCCACGATGGCCATCGTGCTCAAGGCGAGCGGCGAGGCGGACAAGAGTGCAAAAAAAGCAACAGATGCGCTAAGATACCCTGCGCGTCGAACTCGGAAGATCCTCCCGGACTCCAGCAGGACACGCCATAATAGCCGCAGCCACTCCATCACTTGGCCGCCGCGCTAGAGCCTCGACTCGCGCGGCGATGTACCGCGACGATGACCTCGGTTCACATGAATGACCAGCCGGTCAGTATCGATCGACACGCGTGCTCTATCCCCTGATTGGATATCGCCACGAAGCAAGAATTCGGCAAGTTGCGCTTCCACGAGGCGCGCAACTGTGCGGCGCATGGGCCTTGCACCGAACTCCGGATCAAAGCCCCCTTGGTCGAGTAGAAACTCAATGACTGGCGCGTCGAACTCGAGTGTCACGCGGCGTGACGATGCAAGATCCCTCGAAAGCGCATCGAGCATGCGACACGCGATCTCTTGGACATCTCGGCGCGTCAGCGGGGCGTACGCGAGCACTTCATCGATCCGGTTGTAGAGTTCGGGCGGAAGCTCGCGCTTGGCCGCTTCGATCAAGATCGACTCGACGGCCGACGTTTCGTCGCCGTCATCGGCCGAAAACCCGATCCGCCCTCCAGCCTTGCGTGAACGCAACGCGTCAGAGCCGAGGTTCGACGTGAGAACAATGACTGTGTTCGTAAAATCGACCGTGCGTCCAAGCCCGTCGGTGAGACGTCCTTCGTCGAACACCTGGAGAAACGCTTCAAGGACATCGAGGTGCGCCTTTTCGATCTCATCTAGCAACAGAACTTGGTAGGGCTTTCGTCGTATGGCCTCCGTGAGTTGGCCGCCCGCATCGTGGCCCACGTATCCGGGTGGCGCACCGACCAAACGTGCAACCGCGTGAGGCTCCGCATACTCAGACATGTCGAGGCGTGTCATGGCCTGCGGCGAATGAAACAAACACTCCGCAAGCGCTTTGGCGGTTTCGGTCTTGCCAATACCAGTTGATCCCAAGAGCAAGAACGACCCGATGGGCCTTTGTGACCGAAATCCCGATGCGTTACGACGCAGAATCGCTGCGACTCGGGAAAGCGCCTGCGTGTGGCCCACCACGCGTCGAGCAAGAAGTTCCTCAAGACGCAGCATCCTCTCTTGATCAGTTTCGAGCAGTCGCTCGAGAGGTACTTTCGCACGTTCGGACACAACTTCCGCCACGTGCTTTCGATCGACACGTCCTTCGCCACTTCGGCGCGCACGCGCACCCGCAAGGTCGAGCGTGGTTAACGCGCGCTCCGGCATGGCGCGATCGGAGAGATATCGCGTCGACAATTCAATGGCCGCGCGCACCGCGTCTTGCCCATATGGACACTGATGGTGTGCCTCGTAATGCCTTGTGAGTTCTGCAACCGACCGCTCCACGGCTTCGGTTTCAATCTCGCCAATCTCGATCGCCATTAGCTGCCTACCAAGTGCAGGCTCGATCACACGGCGATACACCTCCGGTGTCGCCGTCGTAACGAGACGAAGTTCTCCGTGCGAAAGGGCGGCGCGAAGCTCAGAAGCACCCTCGTCGCCAGCCTCATTGCCTAGCAGAGCCGATAGATCTTCGAAGAACAGGATGGTTGGGCGCGACAAGCGGGCAACTTCCTTACGCAACTGCTGCAACCGTTCAACGAGCGCGCCTCGAACGCCCGTCCCCCCAAGCAACTGCGCCACATCGATCTCAAGAACCGACGTGTCCTCACAAGTTAAAGCAAGTCTCAGCGCAAGACCGCGCACGACCGCCGTCTTGCCAACACCCGCAATTCCGACAAGGCATGCACTACTTGTGTTCCTCTTCGCGAGGACATCCTGCAGAAACGCAATCGTCGTGTCACGACCAAACACGGGATCGAGCACACCTTGGAGCGCGAGCTTCGTCCAATCGCTCGACGCCGACGTGAGTAAGGGACACGATGCTGAAACGGAAGGCTCGTCGTTTCCCTGAGTACGTGGACGCTTAGGCTTTGCCGTCGTAGACGACAGGCGCGACGCGGTTCGCGCTGGCGGTGGCGACACACGTTTGATCGAGCGCGCCTTCGACGCGGGCAACGAAGGGCGCGGACTCAAGGGTTGCTTGGGCTGCGATGGCGCCATCGACGGTGCCGGACGCTCGCAAGGGAGAGAGACGCGACGCGGCTCCACCGCACCGATTGCGATCTGAATGACGGCCGCCCGAAGCTTGGAAAGATTCACACCGCATTGCTCCATCAGCCGGTGTGCCGCGGTCGTTCGGTCTTGGCAAAGCGCAAAGAGCAAGTGAACGCCCGAAGGTTCGCGCGCGGTTGTGCGCGCAGCAAATTCCTTAGCGCGTACAAGCGCTTGGGAAAATCCATCGGCCGCGTCGTCGGTTGCCACCCTCACCGAACTTGCAAGCATCTCCGCATCGAGTCGGCGCTCCAAAAGGAGAACCTGCGCGGAGCTCGCATGCGACGCAAGGGCCGCCAGCAGGTGGCCCGTTGACGGACGCTCACGTTTCGTCCGCGCCAAATCCTCGGCCAGTCGCCGAACCAAAACAAGTTCGGCTTCCACGGACCCCTTGCCACTCGGCGACATCGCCCTACCGATCGCACAGGGCCGTTCGGACAGTCAACTTCGCTACCTTTCGCCTGTTCAGCAGTTGCAGGTCTTTGCCCTGCACGTTACACCGTGAGAAGGTTACTGACTCACCAGTCAATAATTCCCACGAAAGCCTATGGCACGCATCCCTGACCCCACCGCAAAGATCGCTTTGCTTCGAACCGCTACAGACGTCTTCGCGGAACGTGGCCTCGAGGGCGCTAAAGTCGAAGACATCACGCGCCGCGCGAGGCAATCGAAGGGAGCTTTCTATCTTCACTTTCAATCGAAGGAAGACGCATTTCGCCAAGTCGTGGAGGCGTTTCTCGCGCGCCTTGCTGACATCTATAAGTCTCCGAAAGATTTCGAAACGCTGCCAGCGAGCGGGGCCGAAGTAGTTCGTTTTTGGCTCGAGCGTGACGAACAGATGCTGGAGTTTCTTTGGCAAAATCGCTCCGTCGTGACCATGGTGGCCGGTTGTCAGGGGCAAAATGCATATCTTCTCGACGCGTTTCGTCTGGAGGTGCGCCGCACGTGTCGCGCGTGGGTCGAGCTTTCGCAAAAACGCGGCATGATGGATTCAAAGCTCTCGAGCGAGCTGGTGGCTACCCTGGTGTGCGGCGCGTACGACGAACTCTGCCGTCAGATGATTCGAAGTCCTAGAAAACCGCCTATTTTGGATTGGTTGCGCCAGACACTCGCCATTTTTCTGCGCGGTCTTGGAACACCCACCCTGCTGCGTGCGCTCGATCGGGCGCACGTGCTCCAGGCTCGTGTGCTTGACGCAAAGACCACTTCCGCGAAAACCCCGGTCAACCGTTCGCGCGGAGTGGCCGTATCACGTCGCAGCCTGAGGCCCACATATGAGTGAGCACGTGTCCGAAACGGCCAACCCACCTTCCAACGCCAGGGCCAACGCCCGGGCAGGTACGCGTCTTTTCGCGTTTGCCTTCGGGAGCGCGCTTTTGGTGCTGCTTTTCGTTCTCATCCTGCTTCGCGTGAGCGAGGCACTGAAGAAGCGCGCCTCGATTGCCAATGAGCGCACGCGCTCTATCGCCGGTGCGACCGACAAGCCCCCTGTGTTGATCACCCAGCCAAGGCCGACAACGTGGAAGCCCGCGGTGGAAATCACCGGCACACTCAAGCCCTGGCGCGAGGCCGATGTTGGGTTTGAAACGATGGGGCGCCTTGCGCGCGTGTCGGTTGTGACCGGCGAGTCAGTAAAGACTGGGCAGCTTCTTGGCGTGCTGGACGGCCAACGCGCCGTTGACATTCTTGCAATCAAAGACGCCTCCGTAAAAGCAGCGCAAGCTAACCTCGCCCTTGCGGAAGATGCTCTGAGGCGCACCGAAGCGTTGACAGCCTCCAAGTCGATTCCGGAGGCCCAAGCGGAGCAAGCCCGCCAACAGGTCGCGCTCGTGAAGGCACAACTTGAAGCCGCAAGGAGCGACGCCAACTTGGCCCGCACGGGCGCTGGGCAGAATACGCTCACGGCTCCTTTCAATGGTGTCGTCACACGTGCGCCAACGGCCGGTGGCTCGGTCGTACAACCCGGCATCCCGCTCTTTCGCGTTGAAGACCTCTCGCGGTTGCGTCTTACCGCCACGGTGAATGAAGACGATGCCAACCTCATTAAGATCGGGCAAAGCGTTTCGCTCACGGTTCGTGACCGGATTGTCCCCGGAAAAGTTTCGATGGTTGTGCCCTCGCTTGATCCGTACACACGGCGCGCGCCGATCGAAGTAGAGGTGACGAACAGCAAAGCGGAACCGGTTCTTGCCTACAGCTTCGTACGCGCCATTATTTCATGGGGTGCTGAGGTTTCCGCACTCAAGATCCCGTTGAGTGCACGCCGTCCAGGCTCGCAAGATGAAGTTGTGCGCGTGCAGGACGGCAAGGCGAGAATTGTGCGCACCACGTTGTCGCCATCCGATGACGGAGCATGGATCGTTCGCTCTGGGCTTTCCGCGTCCGACATGGTGATGGTTTCACCCTCCTCCGAGATGCGTGAAGGCGACACGATCGACACGACCGAGATGCGTTGAGAAGGTCTGTTCAGGACCCATGGCTAACGGAACCCACTGATGAACCTGTCTGCAATCGCCATCAAAAGACCCGTCTTCACCGTCATGGTGATGGTTGCGCTCATGGTCCTTGGCATCATGGGCTACCGCGGGCTTGGAACAGACTTGTTCCCCGACGTGAGCTTTCCGGTCGTCGTCGTCAACATCCCTTACCCGGGTGCATCGCCCAACGAAGTGGAGCAACTTGTCACGAAACCTATCGAGGACTCGGTGGTTTCACTC
>JAHFDX010000264.1 GCA_023248785.1 Myxococcales bacterium | reverse complement strand
CGTTGTAGCCGAAGTCGGCCTTACCCTCGCGCACCTTCTGCACGATGATCGAGCCCTCAAGCCCTGCGTTTTGCACGATTTGGCGAAGAGGCTCCTCCACCGCGCGGCGGATGATTTGGATGCCAAAGCGCTGCTCATCGGCAACCTTCACGTTGTCGAGTGCAGCTTGCGCACGGAGAAGTGCAACACCGCCGCCGGGGACGATGCCTTCTTCAACCGCTGCACGCGTTGCATGGAGCGCATCTTCCACGCGCGCCTTCTTCTCCTTCATCTCGGTTTCCGTCGCCGCGCCAACCTTTACAACGGCCACGCCACCGACGAGCTTCGCGAGGCGCTCTTGGAGCTTCTCCCGATCGTAGTCGCTGGTCGTTGCTTCGACTTGCGCGCGGATTTCCGCGATGCGGCCCTGGATCTTCGCCTTCTCGCCGGCGCCATCCACGAGGGTCGTGTTGTCCTTGTCCATCGTGACACGCTTGGCGCGACCGAGATCGCTCAGCGTGACGTTCTCGAGCTTCAAGCCGAGTTCCTCGCTGATGACCTGACCGCCCGTGAGCGTCGCAATGTCCTTCAACATCTCCTTGCGGCGATCACCAAATCCCGGCGCCTTGCAGGCCGCGCAATGGAGCGTGCCACGGAGCTTGTTGACAACGAGCGTTGCGAGCGCTTCGCCTTCGATGTCTTCCGCGATGATGACGAGCGGTTTCTGCGATCGGGCGATCGCTTCGAGGACCGGGAGAAGATCTTTCATGTTGCTGATCTTCTTCTCACTGATGAGCAGGTACGCATCCTCAAGCGCCGCAACCATGCGCTCTGGATCGGTGACGAAGTACGGCGAGAGGTAGCCTCTGTCGAACTGCATGCCTTCGACCACTTCGAGCGTGGTCTCGGCCGTCTTGCTTTCCTCGACGGTGATGACGCCTTCCTTGCCGACCTTCTGCATCGCTTCCGCGAGCTTGGTGCCGATTTCCTTGTCGCCGTTCGCGCTGATGGTGCCGACGTGCTCGATCTCTTTCGGATCCTTCGTCTGCTTTGCCATCTGCTTCAACGATTCGACAACAGCTTCGACAGCCTTCTCGATGCCGCGCTTGATCTCCATCGGGTTGTGCCCGGCGGCGACAAGCTTCGAGCCCTCGCGGTAAATAGCTTGCGCGAGAACGGTGGCCGTCGTGGTTCCGTCGCCGGCAACGTCGCTCGTCTTCGAAGCCACTTCGCGCACCATCTGGGCGCCCATGTTCTCGAAGCGGTTCTCGAGCTCAATTTCCTTGGCAACGGTCACGCCGTCCTTGGTCACGGTAGGAGAGCCAAAGCTCTTCTCAATGACCACGTTGCGGCCCTTGGGTCCAAGCGTCACCTTTACGGCGTCCGCCAACGCGTTGACGCCCGCGAGAATGAGGTTACGCGCACTTTCGGTGTAAACGATTTCCTTAGCAGCCATCTTTGTAACTCCGTCTGTTCATAAATAGTGGTGATTACTTCTCGATGACCCCGAGGATGTCGTCCTCGCGGAGAATCAAGCGCTCTTCGCCGTCGATCTTGACCTCTGTGCCGCTGTACTTGCCGAAGAGCACGCGGTCGCCGACCTTTACGTCGAGCTTTCGCGAGCTGCCGTCGTCGAGCACCTTGCCGTTGCCGACAGCGATCACTTCGCCCTCAATCGGCTTCTCTTTCGCACTGTCGGGGATGATGATTCCTCCCTTGGTCTTTTCTTCTTCCTTCACGCGCTTTACGAGCACGCGATCTTGCAGTGGGCGAATGTTGGCCATTTTCGTATCTCCTGAGAGCAAACAGCCCCGTCGCGCGCTAGAAACGTTGCACGCGAGCAGGGATGGTGTTCGTTCGAGTGGGTGTCGATTGTTAGCACTCACCCATTGAGAGTGCTAACAGCGGCGACGAACGTAACGCCGCCTGGCGTGGCGTCAAGGGTCGAGAGAAGGTCTTTATTCCAAATATCTAACTGTTTGATTTTACTTCATTTTTGTTAGATTCGTTAGCCTTATTGGCATTGGGAAACCCCTTTGCGCAATCGCCGGCCGTACTGCCAGCGAAATGGCCCCCGGTGTTTCATTTCGACCAAACAGGGTTTGCAGAATCGTTGCAGTGGGCGCGCCGCTTGCTTCAATTAGAAATGAGCCCGTTATTTCCTTGGTCTGGGTTCAGCTCCAGGGAAAACTCAAAGGCAGCTCAGCCAAAGAACCGGGCTCGGAGGGGTAGATCGATGATCGTCGCCGCTGGGTCCGTCACCGAGTTCTTTCGAGAAGCCGTCCACGATGCCCTGCAGACACGTTGCGTAGAAGCTCCAGGAGGAGTCACAAACTACCTCGTCGCAGTGTTGTCCGATTACGCGCATCCGGACGAGCGCACAGAGCAGGCGCTCGGAAGGCCGCTCGCATTTCAACTCGACGAAGCACTTCACACCGTCGACTTGGCGGAACGTTTCGAGCGGTTGCGATCGCTCGGCGACAACGTTCTTTATTGCTCAAGCTTCTTCTCCGACCACTTCGAGTCAAAGGGCGTCGATCAAAGCTACCTCGTCTCGATCGGAACGCGAGCGTACGACGGTGCCGGCGCGATGCTTGGTCCGACACAACCCGAGGTGAGCATCTTTCCGCAGCTCGCGTCGCGCTTCTCGCAGTTCGTCGATGTGCTCACGGAAGTCGCCGACGCGACCTCGACGATGGGCCTCGCAACGTCCCACTCGGTGCTTAAGGTCTACGAGCGCTGGCGCAAAACGGGAAGTGCGCGCCTCGCGAAGGCACTCTCCTCGCAAGGCATTCTACCGGGGCGAAAGGTCGAGGGGATTCAGTGACCCACCTCCTCGGTGGAAATGGGGCGGCGCTCATCCGTGCGCGCGGGCTCGCCGCCGCAATTCAGACATCACTTGAGCGGGTCTATGCGCTTGATAGAGCGGCAGACATCGAAGACCACCTTGATGTCACCGGCACCGATGAACGCGAGCAGGTGGAACTTCACGAAGCCGACGACGGCGCCTTCGAAATTGCGGTTCGAGTGCCCCAAATTGATCAAAGTGAGTTCGATTTCGGTGACCCTTCTTGTCTCGATCCGCTCTGCCAATTGATCGAAGGCGTGAGCCACTTCGTTTACTTGACGCAGCGTGTGACCCAGGAACGGCCGACGACGCAGCTCGAGCTCGAAGTGCAGGCGGAGGTCGACAAGTACGTGATCTTGGCGGGGCACCTTCCAAAATTTGGTGCGGTGCAGAGCGAGAAGCTGCGCGAGCGACTTTATGAATTGGTCCGTTATGGCGATGAAGAAGCCACGTTGCACGGCGAGCGGTATCGCTACGCAAACGAGGTGGCGCATCGGTACGTGCGAAGGCTCGAGGGTGAGTACATTGAGCCACAGCGATTTTTGGAGCTACGCGCGGAGTTGCGAAGCTTTTATCGGATGGGGCAGGAGGCGAAGCTGAGGTCGGCAACGGGGCGCTGATCACGCGTGCGGCCGCGATCGCGCGAGGCCCACGTGTCATGGCCTGACACACTTGGCACATGATGGGCAATCGCAGTCACACGATTGCCCACGAATCGTCCCCCCACTCGACGGCACACCTCTTGATATTGGTCGCGCCATGGATGCGGTTCATCTTCAGAGATTGCTGGCGCGCGCAATAGCATTATCCATCAGCGCCGTAGCTGCCTGCGATGGATCTTCAAACAGCACTTCCCCTAGTTCGGGCGTATGGACGTTGCCATCAGACTATCAACCGGTCACGTGTGACACGGCCACCGCGTTGTTCAGTCTCGAACCCATCCGAAAGGTAACCGGCGCGGACTACATTGAGCTTCGCCATTGGATGCTCGCGACCGAAGCTCGAGACGCATCCTTGGAACCCGGACGTACCATCGCGTCGAGCAGAACCAAGTGTGCCGGTGCAACCGATCGCGATGCCTGCCTAAGGGCCATCGACACGGCCACAAGCGATCACGGATTCGTGCAGTTTTACTTGGATGTTGCATGCCCTTGCTACAGCTATGTCGTTGTTAATCAAGGTGACTCGGTTCGAGTGATTGCCACGCTTGACGAACTTCGAGGATTCCTCGGCGCGATTGACGCACCCGAGAAGGCGCAGCTGGTCGTTTGGGCCAACGGGTATGACCTTGCATGCAATGCGTCGAATGCCTCTGGAGTGAAACAGAGCGATGATGGTTACGAGATCATCGCCACGCGAATGACCCAGGACTGCCCCATCCAAACGACCCGTTACTACCTTCGGGTCGGACGTGATGCTTCGGTGAGCGAATTGCGCAGGGAGATCGCAAGCGACCACGGAGGTTGTATTGGTCGTCGGCCATTGGGGCTTGTTGCGGCGAGGCAACGGAAGCGCTCAGTTGGCGTCCTTGGAGAGCACTTCGCGCACTCCGCGCGCTTGGAAGCCGCGTCGGTCGATGCCTTTCTCATTCTGCGTGACGAACTCACATTCCACGGCGCGCCGAAAAAGCTTCTCGCCGCGGCCGCGCGTGCGGCACGGGACGAGATTGGCCACGCGCGCATGACTGCACGATTAGCTCGCCGATTTGGCGGGCGTCCCATCCCCACCGTCGTCGCACGCAAGCCTGTTCGCGATCTGGAGGAGATCGCCGTGGAAAATGCAATCGAAGGCTGCGTACGCGAGACATTCGGGGCATTGGTTGGAATGTGGCAAGCGAAGACGGCAAAGGACCCCCTCGTTGCAAAGACCATGAAGGCACTTGCGAGCGACGAGGTGCGCCACGCCGCACTTTCGTGGGACGTTGCACAATGGCTTCGGGAAAATCTCTCCGTCGAGGCGTGTTCGCGCGTCGAAAGTGCAAAGCGTGCTGCCGTGGTTGCGCTGCTCGACGCGCTAAGAACATCACCATCCAAAGAACTCATAGAGCAAGCCGGCCTGCCTCCTGTCCACGTGGCGTTGAAGCTTGCGCAGTCGCTCGAACACCAACTCTGGCGAAGCAGGCGGCGGTCTTGTCGCCCAGGCACCAGCGACAGTCGCTCCCCATAAGGCAATCACGCGACAAGACGACTTAGAGTGTCCGTGCCAATCCCAGGCCCCTGAAAACCTCGCCTCTCCTCGCCGCTTTCCCTCTCGTATTAGGCCTGCTTGCGCAGGTTGTTCTCAGGGCATGAAGGAGCCCGAGCCTGGTCCATCGGATCCACCCGTCGTCCAACCTTGGCCCAGCGGAAACGTGGCACCGGCTGCGACCGCAAAAAGGGCAGCGACCTACACAGGGCATGCGCGCTACGGAACGGGACCTGATTTTGATCCCAAAGAGAGCTCCGCCGGCAATTGATGCTACGCCCGCGCCCTTAGATGCTACCGGTGGGGTCCTTGTGAAACCCGCCATGAACGCTACAGTGCAGGTGTGTCTCGGCCTGACGTACGCCGTGTCTTTGCTTTTCGCCATGCAATAACCCTCCTGGCCGCAGCGGTAGGCGTTGCATGCATTTCCGCCTGCGTTGTCGTGCAGAACATTTTCGGTCCGATCGTTGCCGAAATCGGCGGAGGCGACTCAAGCTGTGATCGGCGCTTTGGGTCGGCACCCGAAAGACAACCCTTCTGCCAAGAGCTCGTAAGCTCGGTGGCAGGCTCTCAATTTCGCGATGACTGCACGAACCACCTGCACGGCAAAGCGACCGAAGACCTTTGTCCGCGTGCAGGGACCATCGCTGGTTGCAAGATCGACAAAGTCAACGACGACGGTTCAGACGTCATCGACTGGTTTTACGAAATGAGCACGATGGGCGACGCTGCCAAACTGGTTCCCGCAGGCAGTGAGGTGGTCACGAAGGATGACGTCCGAAAGAAGTGCACGGACAAAAAACGTTATGAAGACGGTGCCCATTTCATTGAACCTGAGAAGTGACCCCGCACGTGATCACCTCGATTTAGTCCCAATAAAAATATCGAC
>JAHFDX010000263.1 GCA_023248785.1 Myxococcales bacterium | reverse complement strand
GCATCGTTGATTGCTCGAGCAATCTGCGGCCAGCGTGCATCCGCACATGCCCGACGAAAGACACGCGGTTCCCTTTCCCGTCGGGGAACATCGTTCCTTGCGCAGTGCACTGCATTCCGCGCAGGTGTTGTTTGCTCCTACGCAAAGGACACGCGCATCCGTTCGACCAGCGCAGTGAGTATCGAGAGCGCACTCGACGCAAAGGTTGATCCCGGCATCCGAAAGGAGGCACTTTGGTTTTTTCGGATCGACCGCGGCGCACTGGGCGTCTGTTGCGCAGGTGAATGTGCACACGCCCTGGGTTGCGCTTGTTGATGTGCAAAATTGTCCGAGGGGGCAACCGTTACGCGGAGAGGCTGCGCAGCCGTTGGCGCACATCTTGATCGTGTCGTCGCAAATCTTGCCGCTCGTCGACGTGCCGCAATCCGTGTCGGCGCTGCAACCGCAACTCGTGATGCCAGAGAGTGCGCGGCAGATGGGGCCATTGGTTTGACCTGTACAGAGCGTATTGCCTCCATCGTCAATGGTTCCATTGCAGTCGTTGTCTTTGCCGTCGCACGACTCGCTGCCCGAAGCAACGCAGCTGCAGGTCTTGGCGGTTGTGTTGCACGTGGGCTTGAGGCCAGGACAGTACGTATCGTTCAAACACTCGACGCACACCTTGGGCGTGGGCGCGGTATCGCACGCGGGAGTTGCGGCTGGGCAGTCGGCGTTCGATTCGCACGCGTCGACGTTGACCGCGTAGCGCAACAAGAACGTGCTGGGCAACGACCCGGTCGTCGCCTCGTAATCTAAGCCCACGCCCCCCGAGATTTTCGTAGGGGCGCCAGCATCCACTGTAACGCGAAACCGGATCGACGAACTCGTGCTAGCCGCAAGGCTTCCCCCGGTTGTGGCCGTCGCTCCAACCCCAAGCGTGAACTTAACGGTTCGCAGCACGGATACATACTCGCCCGCGTCATCTAACCCGGAGTCGGTCTTTGTTCCCGTATTCGGACCTGCTGTGATCTCGAGCGAACCGGGCACGTAGGTGAGCCCTTGGACCATCTCGGCGAACAATTGGGTTTTTGCGGCCGTTTCGGTTCCTTGATTGCTGACTGTGATCGCAATCTCCAACGTGTCGCCTCGCTTGAGTGAGCCGCCGTTGACATCGGTTATGGACACCTGCGACGTATTGAATGCCGGCGCGGTCGTTTCAAACGACGCCACTGTGCCACCCCACCAGAATGAGTCTCCTGTTGTCGACATCTTCAGTGTGGCCGACGTTCGACCTGCCAATAGCAGCGAGCTGACGTTCCACATGTCGATGTCCATGCCCGACATGCTTCCGGCGGTTCCGGAAAGTTGGGGCAGATCTCCCGCGGTTGTGGTTGCGCTGCCCAACGTGGAATGCGTGTTGTTTGCGAAGTCGAGGGCAGGGTTTTGGCCGTCGCTGAGCCGCGTCGAGTCAAAAAACAGATCATCACCGGTTACCGTTGGGTCCCCGTCGAATACGATCGTGCCTACCTTTTCTGTGCCAGCACCCGTTGGAACTAGGAAGCTGGTAAAAGAAGTGTCCAATCCGCTGCCTACGAACTCGAGACCGTCGTAAACAGCGAGGTAGCGAATGGGTTGGGATGCCTCCGCGTACACAACAACGAGCCACCAGCCGGCAAACGCGGTGTCATCGTTGAGTCCCGTGAAGTTGTCGAAGTCGACACCGGTCACGCGATAGCTCCCGTTTCCATATTGTGCGACTAGCTCGGTGACGGTTGTCACAGCTTGATAGGCCCCGTTGTTTGTAAATTGCTGCGACGCCGTAAGCGATTGTGAAAAAACGCCCGGGCGTTCGAACGTGACGGTCGTATCGGCGCCTGCCGCGCGCTTGCCGGCCCAATAGAGATGTGCGCGTTGAACCGTTGCCGTAGATGGAATGCTGAGAACGGCCGTTGATCGCGCATCTGTAGGAAGCAGGGTGCTCGACGTTTCAGCGGTCGTTGCCGTAGGGGACTCGGACTTCCATAAAACGTCGGGCGCACTGTCGGAGGTGTTTGCACCGCAAGTTCCAACCGATCCCACCACGGGTGTAGGCACTAAGCTTCCACAATCATGACCTAGAGTGTTACCAATCACGGCGAGGTCACCTCGAAGTGCGACCTTCAGGCGCGTTGTCGGGGCAGCCTCGGAGGAACCCGTCATCGCAAGCAACAAAACCGCCGAAGCAAATCCTGAAACGCGCCACGTCGAAGTCGTCAACCCGGTCCTCCCTTCACGCAGAGCCGTTTCATGAAGGTATCAGAGGCCCGTTTTGATTTCGCAAATGCCGGGAGCCAGTCTCGCTTCCCGGCCTACATTTGGCGCCCAACGTAGGAGCAACGAAAGCCCACGTATTGCAGTTGGCTGCCACGGAACGAAGAGAGAATGGATTAGCGGTCAGCGCGCACGCCCGCCGCCGCGCCGAATGTGACTTCGCCGCCTGTTGCGCCCACGGGATACAAGGGCATTGTGGGGCGGTTCATAAACCCAACGCGGGCTGCATACGCAAAGACGCCCGTTTCTCCGGCAACGAGCAAGCGCGGGTGGACGCGCACTTCGTCGTCTCCTGTGTAACTTGACTGTGAGCCCGTAGGAACAAAGAGCTGAGCTCCCAGCACGAGCGTAAACGGATCACCGAACTGGCCAACGAGTCGCAGATCAGTCCCGACGCGAAGGTCGCCGCTCCGCCGACGTGCACAAATGACTGATGGCCGACGACGGACGTGACGCGAGCACCTGGCGTCGTCGCAAGTTCTTTTGGCGTTCTGTAAATGGCGAGCGGTCTTCCGGCGTAGTCAAACGCAAATCCTGTGGCCCAGCGTCCGCGCCCGCGCAAGTCGAGCGATTCGTTGGCGAACCAGTAGCTGCCGCGTTCCGATGGATTGTACTGGTCAAGCGCAAGACCAGATGCCGCCTGCTGCGCGAATGCGGCGTTGGATAGGAGCCCCACGGATGGGAGCCAGAGGCTGGCGCCAAGGCTCAAGTGGCGGGCCGTACGAGCGCGCATCGTGCGCGCCCACGCGCACGACGAAGGTTCCTGCGAACGAGGGCAGATGCAAACGCAGCCAAGGTTGCAAACAGCCCAAACGCGGTCGTCGGTTCAGGGCCAACGGCGCAACCCGGACCTCCACCTTCGAGTGAGCCGGTTGGTGGAGGTCGTGACGAACCGCCATCAACCGTTGCGTCTGGAGTTCCGTCCACGCTCTCCGCATCGGTTCCACTTGTCGCGTCACCGGTTTGACCACTGTCGCTCGGGCCTGAATCACTCGCGTCTGCAGCGGCATCGTTACCTGCGTCGGTGGTTATTCGCAGCTCACACGCCGACTGGGTACAACCCCGATCGCTCGAGCAGTCTGAATCCAGGATGCATCCGCAAAACCCCGACGAAAGACACGCAGTTCCTTTGCTGGTTGCCGAACATCGTTCCTTTCGCGTGGCGCTGCATTCCGCGCAGGTGTTGTTTGAACCCACGCAAAGGACCCGCGCGTCCATCCGGCCTGCGCAGTGAGCATCGAGCGCGCACTCGACGCAAATATTCATACCGCCATCGACGAGCAAACACCGCGATTTTGTTGGATCGACGGCAATGCATTGGGCGTCCAGCGTGCAGGTTGAAGTGCAAACGCCCGGCGACGTTGTTGCCGAAGTGCAGAATTGCCCGACAGGACAGCCGTTGCGTGGCGACCCGCCGCAGCCGCTTACGCAAAGCTTCGTAGTTGGATCGCAAATCTTGCCGCTTGTCGACGAACCGCAATCCCCATCGACGCTGCAACCACAGGTCGTTGAGCCAGAAAACGTTCGACATATCAGACCATTCGCTTGACCCACGCAAAGTGCGTTTGCGCCATCGTCGATCGTTCCGTTGCAATCGTTGTCTTTGCCGTCGCACAGCTCGCTGCCCGACGCGATGCAACTGCAGGTGTTGGCCGTGGTGTTGCACGTAGGCCGAAGACCAGGACAGTGCGTGTCGGTTAAGCACCCGACGCACACATTGGGTGTAGGCGGGGTGTCGCACGCGGGAGTTGCGGCTGGGCAGTCGGCGTCTGTTGCGCACGCGTCCACGTTGACCGTGTAATACATAACAAACGAGTTGGTGGACCCGATAAGCGCCGTTTCGTAACCCAGGCGCATGCTTCCCAAGATTTTCGCGGTCGCATTTGTTTTCACGGTGGTGCGAAATTTCACCGTCGAGCTTGCGCCGGGTATGAAGGTCCCACCCACCGTTGCGTTCGCTCCCGTTCCAATCCGGAACCGAACAGATGCTTGCGCACTCAGATACTCCCCCGTGTCGTCGCCGGAGGCATCTGTTTTGGCTCCGGTGTTCGGCCCCGCGGTGATCTCGAGCGAGCCAGGCACAAACTTGAGGCCTTCCGGAAGGTCGGCGGTCAATTCCGTTTTGTTGGCGGAATCTGTCCCGTCGTTTTTGATCGTGACGACAAAATCCACGGCGTCACCGCGCTTGAGAGCCCCGCCGTTGACGTCCGTCATAACCACTTGCGACGAATTGAACGAGGGTGCTGTGGTTTCAAAGGACGCAACGGCGCCGCCCCACCAGAATGTATCTCCGGTGGTGGACATCTTAATATTTGCGGTCGTTCGACCTGCCGGCAGAAGCGAGGTGACGTCCCACATATCAAGGTCCATGCCCGACATGCTGCCCGCAGCTCCAGAGAGCTGGGGCAGATCTCCGGCTGTCGTGGAAGCGCTGCCCATGAAGGAATGTGTACTGTTCGCGAAATCGACGGCGGGATTGGCATTGTCGCTTAGGCGAGTTGAGTCAAAAACTAAGCAATCACCCGTGACCGTTGGGTCCCCATCGAAAACAATCGTGCCTATTTTTTGCGTTCCGGCGCCTGTTGGAACCGAGAAGCCAGTGAACGAGACATCCAATTCGCTGCCTACGAACTCGAGACCGTCGTAAACAGCGAGGTAGCGAATGGGTTGGGATGCCTCCGCGTACACAACAACGAGCCACCAGCCGGCAAACGCGGTGTCATCGTTGAGTCCCGTGAAGTTGTCGAAGTCGACACCGGTCACGCGATAGCTCCCGTTTCCATATTGTGCGACTAGCTCGGTGACGGTTGTCACAGCTTGATAGGCCCCGTTGTTTGTAAATTGCTGCGACGCCGTAAGCGATTGTGAAAAAACGCCCGGGCGTTCGAACGTGACGGTCGTATCGGCGCCTGCCGCGCGCTTGCCGGCCCAATAGAGATGTGCGCGTTGAACCGTTGCCGTAGATGGAATGCTGAGAACGGCCGTTGATCGCGCATCTGTAGGAAGCAGGGTGCTCGACGTTTCAGCGGTCGTTGCCGTAGGGGACTCGGACTTCCATAAAACGTCGGGCGCACTGTCGGAGGTGTTTGCACCGCAAGTTCCAACCGATCCCACCACGGGTGTAGGCACTAAGCTTCCACAATCATGACCTAGAGTGTTACCAATCACGGCGAGGTCACCTCGAAGTGCGACCTTCAGGCGCGTTGTCGGGGCAGCCTCGGAGGAACCCGTCATCGCAAGCAACAAAACCGCCGAAGCAAATCCTGAAACGCGCCACGTCGAAGTCGTCAACCCGGTCCTCCCTTCACGCAGAGCCGTTTCATGAAGGTATCAGAGGCCCGTTTTGATTTCGCAAATGCCGGGAGCCAGTCTCGCTTCCCGGCCTACATTTGGCGCCCAACGTAGGAGCAACGAAAGCCCACGTATTGCAGTTGGCTGCCACGGATGGCCGAACTTCGCGAAGTCGAGCGCAAGAGGGATGCGCCATCATGGAAGTGGCCGCCCCGAATGGACACAACGGCTGAATCTTGTGTGGACCCGCACAGGGGATTCATAAGGATGTTCACTCCTTGCGGGGTCCAGCAGGGGTCCGTCGCTGCCCCGTAACGGTC
>JAHFDX010000262.1 GCA_023248785.1 Myxococcales bacterium | reverse complement strand
AAAGGTAACTATTGCCGTTGCGTATGGGAACATGGTCGGAAACATGTACCAGCCATTTTGGAGCTTGCCGTTGCTTGGGCTGATGGGCCTCAAGGCGCGCGACATCATGGGCTACGCGCTGGTGCTTTTTCTGCTGTGTGCGCCGATTTTAGGCGTGGTGCTGCTGGTGTCCTAGGGGGGGCTGTTACACCCATTTCCCCGAATGAAGAAGCTCACAAAAACGAGCCAAGGGAAGGACATCGATTCCTGAATCTCTCAAGCGATTGTTCCCCAGGTAGATACCAAATGCGCGATCAATCTTCTTCTCCTCGAGCAGAACACGCAGGCCCTTTGAGAACGCGTTCCTCCAGATGCGCGAGGATTTGACCTCAAGACCAATCTTCTGTTTTCCACGCGCGATAATAAAATCGACCTCGTTCCCACTCGGAGTTCCCCAGTAGTAAAATTCCCACCCCAATTGTTTGTAGTTGGAATGAGCTCTCAGCTCGCTCAGTACGAAGGTTTCGAGGAGATACCCTTTGCCGTCGCCTAGCTCTTCCCTCAGTTCATTCCGGAGTGCGCGCACGACGCCGCAATCAAAAAAATAGAACTTGGGCGACGACACTTCTTTTATTTTTGCTCGAAGATGAAGCGGTTCGACAAAGGACCCGAGCAACGTCTCCTCGACGATAGAGAAATATCCATCCAGCGTTGAGCGTGCCACCGAAGCTTCGCGCGACACGTTGTTGAGGTTGACGATCTGACCGTTCATCAGCGCGGCATGCTTCAAGAAGCGGTGGTACGAGTGGAGGTTGCGCACCGCGGCCTCTTGTTGGATCTCTTCTTTTAGATACGTATCGACGTAGCTTGACAGGTAGTCACGTCGCTCTTCGTCATTCGGCAATACGCAGGTTCGAGGAAGGGAGCCGTATCGGAGAACGCGATCGATGTCGAAATCCTTGCCGAGCTCTTCGCTTGTCAGCGCGTGCATTCGTCGCTGCACCGCTCGACCGGCCAAAAGATTTGCGTGCGACTTTCTGAGCTTCCTCGCGCTGGAGCCCGTCAACGCGAATTGGGTTCGGTCTTCTAACTCGAACATAAGCGAATGGACTTCATCGAGGAGTACAGGCAGCCTCTGAATTTCGTCAATCAGCACGCGAGATCCTGTGGGGAGTGCTTCCACCTGTTTTTGCAAGAGCGAAGGATCGGCAGACATCTCTAAGAAGGTCTGGGATCGCAGAAGATCGATCGTGAGCGTTGGGCGGAACGTTGCTTGCATCCACGTTGACTTTCCCGTTGCCCGAGGACCAAAGAGAAAAAACGACTGTTTCGGTACCTCCAGAGATCTCTCGTACGGCATAGTCGTAATATTTACCGTAAATAGTACGACTTCGCCATAATACTGGTGAAGGAGGGGGAGGGCTCAGATCTTTCCCGCCGTCGGCGCGTCCTATGACCATGAAACTCGGACTCTGCTTTGGTTTTCTCGCCGTTGCGCTGACCTCCGTCGCTTGCTCGAACTCATCCGTTGCAGAAACACCTCAGCCGAAGGTCACGGTGGCCGCAACCCCCTCACGTATGGAGGTGCGCGCAATGCTAGCAAGACACCGCGCCGAGCAAATCGAACGCCTCCACGCCTACGCGGAATCGGGTGTCTTCCCCCACAACTACACGTCTGCCGAGCCGCTTCACATGTTCAAAGATGGTGCCGGTCGGATGTGTGCGGTCGCGAATCTCGTTCACAAAGATGGCATTACCGATCTGGTCGACCAGACCTCGCGCGAACACAACGAGGTTGCGCTTGCGGACGTGAAAAGTGGACCGCTTCTCGACTGGGCACTTGGTTCAGGTCTTACGATGGAGGAGGTTGCGCGCATTCAACGCCCCGCGCCGATGATGCGCCCATCCGTCGTCGTTCGGCCATCAAAGCCTCCGGCGGTCGCAAATGCGCCCATCAAGACGCCCGTGCCGGTGATGGCAAACATCAAACCATTGAGAGACGAAGCAGCGATGCAACGTGAGTTGCGAGCGCACTTTGCAGCGGTTGAACACGAACTCAACACGGCGACGGAAGCGAGCCTCGACGTTGCAGTCGAACGTTGGCTTGCGGCGAATTCAAACAACTAAGGACGACTCGCCCGTCGTGTCGTGGCGCAACATCCTAAGCGTATGCGCGGCCATCCTGCATCGTTCTCCTTTCGGTTGCGATTATGGCGAAAGCGCTGGCGACTCTTCAGTAGTCCGCGTCTTCGCCCGCAACGCTTTGTCCAGTACTTGACCTAGCCTCTTTGCGGCTTCGATCAAACGGTTCTCGCTCTCACGTGAGAACACAATGCGAAGTCCGTGAATTGGCCCATGCTCCACCGCGAACGTGGTACCTGCAGCGACCACAACGCCTTCTCGCGCAGCGGCAGCGGCGATTGCGTCCGCCGAAACCTGTGCCGGTAACTCGAGCCAAAGAGTGACGCCATGTTCCACGTGACGAAAGTGCACGTCCTTCGGTAGATGTTTCGCCAACGCGTTTTCAAGCGCATCGCGCTTCTTTCGGTAAATGGGCAGCGTGCGATTCAGGTGTGCACGCAAGTAACCCCGCTCTAAGAATTCGGCGAGCGCGAACTGCATAAGCGGAGAGGTCGACAAATCGGTACCTCGCTTAATCGCGGTAAGAGATCGCATCACGTCCGGTGGTGCAACGATGTAACCCACGCGCAATCCCGGCATGAGCCGCTTGCTAAATGTGCCTACGTAAAGCACGTCGCGATCGAGTGCGCGGAGCGCAGGTGGGGGTGGTACGTCGGAGAGCACCAAGTCGGCTGCGTAGTCATCTTCGATGAGGGGTGTTTGCGTTACGCGCGACCAATCGAGAATTTCCTTTCTACGCTCGAGTGACATGCGTGCGCCGGTAGGATTCGACTGATTGGGCATCGTGTACACGACGCGCAAGTCTCCGCGCCCATACGCCGCGAGGCGCGCTGTCGACATGCCTTGGCGATCGCTTGCAATCGCAATGAGCTTGGCGCGTGCCATGATGAATGCCTGCGATGCCCCGGTGTAAACAGCGCGATCGATGCCCACAGCGTCATCTGGCTCAACGAGCAACCGCGCAAGAAGATCGAGCGCTTGCTGGCTTCCGTTGGTAATGAGTACATCGTCTTCGGTGATCGGAACACCCTGTCGCGTTAGGTCCTCAACGACTGCTTGACGCAGTCGCCGTACGCCCTCGACGGGCGAATACCTCATGGTCTCCGCACCGCGCGTTCGCATCACGTGATCGATGCAACGACGAAAGTTGTCGTGAGGTAACAAATCGTCGGAAGGTTGCATGCGATAGAGGTCAATGATCTCGCGCGACGAACCCAGTGCCGATGGGGGTGGCCGGTGCATGCCCTCCGCGTGGGCGATGCTGGTTAATCGGCTTGCCCATGGGATGTGCGACTCGCCAGTTGGTTCACGCGAGGTGGCCTTCGTCGAGCGTACGCGCTCAACGAAGGTGCCACGCCCCACCGTGGATCGGACAAATCCTGCAGACTCGAGCTCGGCGTAGGCACGAACGACGGTGTTGCGGTGCGTGCCTACATCCTTTGCAAGCTCGCGTGTCGGTGGAAGGCGAAAGCCCGAAGGCAACGTTCCATCATGGATGCGGATGGCAATTTGTTCAAAGAGCTGCTGAAAAAGCGGATCCTGTGATGATGTATCGAGGGTGATTCCAAAGGAAGGACGGTGGACCATATGACATTCTATGGATGGTCTAGGGTGGTCCTGCAAGGGGGCTGCAGTCCAATTCTGTGGGCCAATGCGTCCAATGTGCTACTTTGAATTGGTCCAATAGGTCTACTTGTGCGCCACCGCGAGTAGGTTCTGCGAAAAAATAGCCCCGCTCGCCGTTCCCGACTCGACTGTGAGGTAAGCCGCGAGTGCACTTCGAATGGCCTTCCACGCCACGAATCGAATGGCACTCTTCGCACCGTGAATCACCGGTGCATCCTCGAAGCACTCGACGCGCGCAAACCCAATCGTCTTGAATACTTGCTCGCATGACTGCCTCGAAAACGCTGTGACATGCGTCGCATCGCCGTAGCGAACCCGTCCAAACATGGGCGACTCTGCGTTCGGGACATGAGCGATCAAGCGACCGTCCGCTCGCAACACGCGAAGGACGTGATCAAGCGTGGTTGCAAGCACATCGCGGTCTAGGTGCTCGAGGACGTCGAACATGGCGACGACGCCTTGGGATGCATCGGCTGTCTCGCGCAGCGCGTCGAATAGATCACCCTGCCGAACCATGATTCGACCGGCCTCATGCGCGGCTGTTACTTGCTCATTGGACCAATCGACGCCGACAAGTTGGATGTAGCCCGCTGCCATCGCTGCGCCGAGTAGCTCGCCGGCACCGCACCCGAGGTCGAGAATAGGCGCCCCACGATCTGCTGGAAAGTGCCTTCGCACGACAGCGTCGAAGTAGGGAGACACGGCGGTTGCGTGGCTCTTGTCGGCGGACGAACGGTACGTGTCGTAGAGGCGTTTGGTGAGAGAGGAGGCCATAACGTCGCGAATGAATTATGCGCGATCGCCACCGAGCCGTGGGACCAATTTCTATGCCGCAAGTGCAGTCGACCACAGACGCGTATTCAATTGGGCCACGAGCCGACGAGCCGCTGCGGGCGACGGAAGCCCAAGCCCGTTCACGAGATCGATCGCAACCGGAAACTCCGCCAGCGCTGCAAGCTCCTTCACAGTGTCACACATGGCCTTTTCAACAAGGAGGCGCTCATCAACTGTAAGCCTCATCATGATCCACGCGTGAATGCTCCATGCGAGCTCTGCATGCGAGGTCTCGTCGCGATAAATGTGCTTCATCGTACGACGAATCTCGCCACGCTTTGCATGCTTGGCTTGCCATCCCGCGAGGAGTGCTCCGTACGTTTCGCGAATGCACCCTTCGACGGCATTTTCGATCGCAATGTCAACGAGTTCGCGAATCGGTCCGTGATCCACGGTCGCATGACGAAGTGTTGCGCCTTCCCGTACAGCGAGTGTCGACATCACGCTCGTGTGGCGTATCTCGTCGGCTTGGGCTTGCCGCGTTCCGTCAATCAGCTCAATCGGCGCGCCATGGTGCTCGAGTTCCCGCCGTAATATTTGAAACGCATCAATCGAAACGCGCTCTAGATGGGCGGCATTGGCAAGCCATCCCGAAATCGTCTGAAGAACGATGGAATCTTGGTATCCCTCCGGGCGGCGACCGGCGACGCAGGTGTAACACTCGACGGCGAGACCCTTGTCATCGCCGCCGCCGCTCGAGGGGTAGAGGGCGCAGCCCCAGTACTTCTGCTGGTCGGGAGTGTTTCCACACGCCTTCTTGCATTCATCGCGCGTGAGTGAGTGGTCGAAGGTCACCCCCGGAGGAAGGCCACATGGCCAGTACCAGAGATCGGCGCAACCAGGCCCGCCATCAATGAGCTTCGGCGTATTGTTGCAACCGGCGTCCTGCACAACATTTGCGTCCACAGGAGCCGAGCTGTCCCGGACGGTGCCCGCGTCGGTGGACGTTCCCGTGTCCTTGGCAGTCGCGGCGTCCGGATCAGGATCCGGGATGTCGAACGCGCGCCCACCGCACGCGGCGATGGCGGTGGACGCAAGGATTTGGGCAAAAAGCGGAGCGAGTGAAGAGCGACGCATGCCCGGGTGCAAAGCAGATGTTGTGCCAATGCGTTCCCCCATGTCATCCCGAGCTCGCACCGGCCTTGGGCCGGATGGTTGGCAAAGGACATGGCGCTCAGCTCAAATCACCAATGTTCTCATGCCATGTTCTTAGGAGCGACCAGCCATGTCATCCTGAGCTCGCACCGGCCTTGGGCCGGATGGTTGGGAAAGAACATGGCGCTCAACTCAAATCACCAATGTTTTCATTCCATGTTCTTAGGAGCT
>JAHFDX010000261.1 GCA_023248785.1 Myxococcales bacterium | reverse complement strand
CGAATTCAGGCAGTGGGGGCTATTGCTCGAGCAATCGCTTCGATCTCGATCTGCCGGAGGTAAGCGTAGGCTCGAAGCAGCACGTGTATCAGTTCCAGTTGCCGTGGCGTAAAGGAGCGACCGACGTGCGTGTTGCGCCGAAGAGTCAGTGGCAGTCGCACGGCACGAAGCAGAGCAGCGTGACGCTTCATGCGACGCGCGACCAAGGGGTAGCGATTCGGGTCGTGCTTCCGTCGCCCGAGGAGGGTGCATCGGTTGAAGGAGAGGTTGGACTCGAGTGGATTGGCATGGCGCCCGCGGGCTCGCCGAAGGGTGCGTCGTCCGCGGGGCAATGGTCTTCCGCCGCGAATGGTGGAACGGCTTCAGCCGCATTCGGGGGGTCCACGTCGTTGACGTCCGTGAAGAACGCGTCGTCGTTGGGCGTTGCTACGCATGTTGCAGTCAACGAAGAGGAGCACGCGAACGTATTTCAAATGCTGCGCAATCGACTCACAGAGCAGCAGCGAAAGACTCTCGAGAAGTCCCTCGTTTTGCGACCCGTGCCGCCGGCGAATGGTCAGAAGGCATTCGCGAACATTCAGGGGCCCATTGTTCCGACGCCTAAACCGGGCTTTCGACCTCAAGTGCGCGTGACTCGAGATGTGGCGAAACTGAACGCGGAAAAAGCGTACATCGGAGCGTTGCGAACAGCCTTCGGTAGCGAGCAGGCGTACCGAAGTGCACTTCGGTCTGTTGAAAAATCGATGAACTTGCCGGCGCAGCGATTGGATCGGGTTCTGATTTTGCGTTGAACACGCTGTTGCATATCTACGTCAGATCCACCTGATTGGACCTCGATCTCGACCTCGAGTTGCGCGAGTGGGTCGTTGTGCTATCTCCCGTGCCCGGTCGGGGCGGTCTGATTGAACGGGTGTGCCCAATGGCCTTAGCTTTTCGTTCCCGAACGCCTCGTATCCTTGTTCCCGCGCTTGCGTGTGTAATCGCCCTTGCGTGTTCCGGGAAAGGATCGGTCAAAACTGTGGATCAGCAGCCCGTGCAGAGTTCGAGCACCGGCACATGCGCAGGCGTGGATACGGTCGGGGCTCCCTTTACTAACGACTGCAATCAGTGCGCGCGAACATCATGCTGTGCGGAAGCCACGCTTTGCGCCGCCACCCCGCAATGTATCGGGTGGTTTAAGTGCAATGATGCCACGTGCTTCAAGGCAAATTGGGGCAGCGCGGTGGACGCGTATATGCAATGCGTCTCCGACAGAGCACCGTGTAAGGCCATTTGCGGCTGCTAGGAGTCGCGCCATCGTGTGCAGAGCTGATCTTAACAAGGAACGCATCCATGAAGACCACCCCGCTTAATCTCGCAGCTAATCTCGCCGCTCACTCCATCTGGCGTCGCCGAACCCAGTTCGCCGCCACCGCGACCGCCACACTGCTTTCGCTTCTTGACGTCGGATGCGCGACCTCTGCGATGACGACCGCGCTCCGCTCGGCGAGCAATTCAACACAGGGCATGGCCGATCTCGAAGATCGCATCGCTGACATGTCGAAGGGCGAAGCCGACACTGTGCGCGTCATCCGAAACGAGTTGCCTCCCGGCATGACCGCAACGCTCATGGGCGTGCAGGTCGATCCTGCGCTCTACCAATTGCGAGGATACGTGGCGGTCGGGGCGCGTAACTCCTTCGCCGCAGACTATGGCTTGCTGCCGTATGCGTACAATGACGACGAATCATGGCGTCGTGTGTATTGCGGTGCACAAATCCCGCTCGCGTGGGCAACCCTCACGATGTGGTCGTGGCTAATCCCCTTCCATTGGGCTTGCCATGTAGGCTACAGCACAGACAGCCGCGCGATCGCACGCGACGAGGAGCGCATGGTAGTGGAGCTGCAAAAGGGAGCGAAGGCCCTTGGCGCAAACGTCGTCGTTGTCAGTCTTCTCGTTCCCCAAATCTCCCAAGCCGCTGGTGCCGCCTACCAAACCCTGAAAGCTGGCGCTGTGCCTGCGACGCCCCGAGGCGACACACCCATTGCACGCGCCGACTTTCGCGCGTGGCCGTTGCGATACTGAAGGATGTAAGCGCTTACGACGGCTGCTCTGTTGCGGGGAGCCTCCTTGTTGCACGGCCAACGATGAAGACGTTGTTTGCGAATTTGATCTTGTAGTACTACGAGCCCAGGTTTTCCACGCAGGAGCGGGCCATGAGCGAACTCATCATCGAAGAAATCACAGAAGGATCGGGCCCCGATGCCAAGAGTGGCGATCGCGTCACGGTCCACTACGTCGGCACACTTACAAACGGCAACAAGTTCGACAGCTCGCGCGACCGGGACGAGGGATTTACGTTCCGACTGGGGGCGGGAGAAGTCATCGCCGGTTGGGACAAAGGGGTCGCTGGGATGAAAACCGGCAGCGTGCGAAAGCTCACCATTCCACCCGCACTCGCCTACGGACAACGTGGCTTTCCTCCTGTGATCCCTGCGAACAGCACGCTGGTGTTCGAGGTCGAGCTTCTCGGTATTGGCTAAGGCACGGTCAGTCGACGGCGTTCTTCTCTTCCACCGAAATGGTGTCGCCGGTGTCGCCCTTCAATTGGATCTCGAAGAGTTGCGAATCGAGCGTGCGAACGTAAAACTCGTACCGAAGCGCGGTACCCTGCCACGCGATATTCCATGCAACGAGATTCCCAGACTTCACTGCGAATGCCTTGGTCTTTGCATCGAGGTAGTTCAGCAGCCCAGTGTCGGGAGCCGAGATCGTGTAATCAAACGGGCCCTTTTTGTCTTCGATCTCGAAGAGCTTCCCAGATGCGCGTTCGAGCATGACATCGATCACGGCTCCGTTCGCGACTTTCACGCTGACGTTCCACAACCGAACGTTGTCTTCGGTTGTCTCGGTGACCGCCTGAACTTCGCCGGAAACGAGGGATGCGGCTTTCGTCCTTGCATCGTTTTGCGAAATCTCAACTCCCGCATCGGAACCGGTGGTGCTGCCGGAGCTGCATGCGGTCGTGGAAATTGCTAAGATGAAAGCGGTGTTATAGATAATGATTTTCATTTTCATGAAAGACACATAGAGCAGGGAAGCGCTAGGTGTCAACAAGGTTCTCAAAAACTCCAATCATTTCAAACGCGATCCTAATCGCCTAAGACGTTCTCTTCACGCGGCGCGTGCATGGCCTCGGCGACGTCGGCATGCGTGCGGATGGCGCGTACACATCGATTCCACCTTAGGATCGGATCCGGATCGCCTCGAGGGGCGAGCCCTTCGGCTTCTTCGAATAGAGCGAGCGCGTGCTCGAAGGCGTGCGCCGCGTTGTACGAGCTACCGTGTTCGAGTTGGGCCTTTGCGTAACGTTCCCAAGCGACGGCCGTGTAGTAGACGCGCTCGTATTCATTTTCGAGCCGGCGAAAGGCTGCGATGGCAAGGTCGAACGCGCGCAGCCAATCGGTCTTAAACAAATCGGTCAACGAAAGACCCATGATGACGAGAGCGCGTTGATGGTCTGGTGCGACCGCAAGCACATCTTGACAAATGCTTTCGGCTTCTTCCGGCTGATTCAAATTGCGGTACCGATCTGCTTTCGTGAGCGCAGCATCCACCCCCGCCGGATCAAGGAGTTTGAGTTCCCAGTTCATGACGGCTCCTTGGATGTGCTGACACGCGCTGCGGTTTCGGATGGCCTCTTCGGGCCGGTGTCTTTCGATGTCGCCTTTCGCCGCTCGTCCTTTGTGCCTACCTTACGGAGAAGCCAACGGACCGGATCGTATCTGTCATCGGCGACGCGCTCCTTGAGAGGAATGATTGCGTTGTCGGTGATGTGAATGTGTTCCGGGCAGACCTCCGTGCAGCACTTTGTGATGTTGCAGAGGCCGACCCCGAATTCTTCTTTGATCATGTCCTTCCGATCGAGGGTGTCGAGCGGATGCATGTCGAGCGTGGCCAAGTGGATGAGGAAACGCGGTCCGGCGAACTCCTCCTTCTTCTGGTGATCGCGAATGACGTGGCAAACGTTTTGGCAGAGGAAACACTCGATGCACTTTCGAAACTCTTGGACCCGGTCGATGTCCATCTGCTGCATGCGATAGTGCCCGTCTTTGTCTCGTGGTCGCGGTGCAAACGGCGGAACCTTCTTGGCGACCTTGAAATTCCAAGACACGTCGGTGACGAGATCCCGAATCACCGGGAACGCGCGCATGGGCGTCACTGTGATGGGCTCGTCTGCCGGGTAGTGGCTCATACGCGTCATGCACAGGAGCTTCGGCTTGCCATTGATCTCTGCACTGCACGAGCCGCAACGCCCAGCCTTGCAGTTCCATCGCACCGCAAGATCGGGCGCGTTCTTGGCCTGCACCTCGTGAATAGCATCGAGCACCACCATGCCCGGATACGTTTCAACCTCGTAGTTCTCGAAGTCTCCGCCGTCCTTGTTCCCGCGAAGTACGCGGAGCCGTGCTTTTTCTACCATCGATTTTTCTCCGAAGCGTGCGCCGGGATCTTCACTCTTCTTCGAGAACCTTTTTTATTTCGAGTGGAAGCTCAGGAAGGAAGACCTCTCGAACATCCATCTCGTCCCCCCTCTGTTTGAGGACGATGTTGACCTTGCCCCAGTGATCCTTGTCTTGCTCTGTGAAGTCTTCGCGGGCGTGGGCACCTCGGCTCTCCTTCCGAAGGAGCGCAGCGCGTGCCATCGCTTCCGATACGATGAGCATGTTGCGTAGATCGATCGTTTCGTGCCAACCGGCGTTGTAGTGGCGCGGGCCTTCGACACGAAGCGTTTGTGCCGTTTCACGCAATCGTCCGAGCTCCGCGAGACCTTTGTTGAGGTCTTCCTCGTTTCGCATGATGCCGACGAACGTTTGCATCTTGTTCATCAGATCTTCATGAACCACGAACGGATTGATTCCGCTTTCTCGATTGAATGGAGCAAGCGCCCCTTGTGCGGCCGATTCAATCTCGTCGTCCGTGATGTGCAGCTGCGTTTTGTCTTTCGCATACTCGGCCGCGTACTTGCCGGCGATGCGGCCGAAGACCACGAGATCACTCAGCGAATTGCCGCCCAACCGATTGGCGCCGTGCATGCCCGCCGCACACTCGCCCGCCGCGAAGAGGCCCTTCACGCAAGACTCCTGCGTTTCCGAATCCACGCGAATGCCACCCATCGTGTAGTGCGCCGTTGGGCCGACCTCCATCGGATCGGTTGTGATGTCGACGTCGCCCAGTTCTTTGAACTGGTGGTACATCGCTGGCAACTTTCGCTTGATGTCCTCTGCCGTGCGTCGCGTCGCGATGTCGAGGAACACCCCACCGTGCGGACTGCCGCGGCCTGCTTTTACTTCGGCATGGATGGCGCGTGCCACAATGTCGCGGGGCAACAGATCGGGTGTTCGCCTCACGTTCTTGTCGGTGGTGCCTGTTACGGAGAGCTTGAGCCAGCGATCGGCTTCGTCTTCTGTGTCCGCCGTCTCGCTCTTATAGAGGGGATGGATGTAGTCGAACATGAAGCGCTTGCTGTCTTTGTTCCGAAGCGTGCCGCCTTCGCCGCGAACGCCTTCGGTAATCAGCGTGCCGCGCACCGAAGGAGGCCACACCATTCCCGTTGGATGGAATTGCATGAACTCCATGTCCATGAGCTCGGCGCCCGCGAGGTAGGCGAGCGCTTGTCCGTCGCCAGTGCACTCCCACGAGTTTGAATTGATTTTGAACGCCCGCCCAATTCCGCCGGTCGCAAGAACAATTGACTTGGCTTTGAAAACGACGAAGCGTCCGGTCTCCCGCCAGTAGCCGAACGCGCCTCCGATGCGTGTTCCGTCGCCGAGGAGTTTTGTGACCGTGCATTCCATGTACACGCTCATCCCCGTGTGGATGCCATGCTGTTGAAGCGTCCGGATCATTTCGAGCCCGGTGCGATCGCCAACGTGCGCGAGCCGCG
>JAHFDX010000260.1:1378-5941 GCA_023248785.1 Myxococcales bacterium | reverse complement strand
AATAGAATTACGCTGGCGTGTCGCGCGCTTTTGCTCGAGACCGATGCGGGAGAACACTGGCTTTTTGAAGCGGGGATTGGCGCGTTTTTCGATCCAAAGCTTCGGGATCGATTTGGCGTGCTCGAAGGGGAACATGTTCTTTTACAAAGCTTGCGCGCACTGGGGGTCGATCCGGAAGCGATCGATGTGTGCGTCCTCTCGCACTTGCATTTCGACCACGCGGGTGGGCTGCTTACGCGCTTTGCAGACGGGGGAGATCAGCTCGTGTTTCCAAGGGCGCGCTTTTACGTGGGCAACACGCATTGGCAGCGCGCGTTGAAGCCGCATCCGAGGGACAAGGCGTCGTTCATTCCGATTTTGCAGCAAAGGCTCATTGAGAGTGGACGGCTCGTGGTGATTAATGAAAGCAAGCCGTCGCCGCTTGCGCCACTGGTGCAATTTCATCTGTCCAATGGACATACGCCCGGGCTCATGCTCGCGGAAATTGCGACGCCAAGGGGGCCACTCGTCTTCGCTGCAGATTTGGTGCCCGGTATGTCGTGGGTCCACATTCCGATCACAATGGGTTACGATCGATCTGCCGAACTTCTCATCGACGAAAAGACGCGGCTCTACGAATCGCTGCTGCCGCGCAACGGGCATTTGTTTTTCACCCACGATCCAAAAACGCCGTGTGCTCGCCTTGTGCGAGACGAAAAGGGAAAATATCGCGGCGAAGCAGTTTCCGTCGCCTCGCTTTCATCGCTTGACTGATCACACTTGGGAGGAATCATGCAGACCAAACATTGGATCGCTCTGGGTGCTTTTTTTGCGATGGTGGGCCTGCCCAACGCGGCTCGCGCAGACGTCGTCAAATTAGAAGGTGGCTGCGAGTTTCGCGGCGGGGTCGATTGCACCGGCTCGTGCGAAAATGTGAGCTTCGACGCCACATGCAACGCGGAGCTTTCCGCAAGCTGCAAAGGCGAGTGCAGCGCAAGCGCCGACGTTTCTTGCAGTGGAAGTTGCTCGGGCTCGTGCAAGACAGACTGCGAGGCCAACCCCGGAACGTTTTCTTGTCGCGGCCGGTGCGATACCCAGTGCACCGGCTCGTGCGAGGCGAAGTGCAGCGCGAGCACGAACGGCGCGACCTCTCAGGCCGATTGCAAGGCCAAGTGCAAAGCGTGTTGCCAAACCGAGTGCAGCGGATCGTGTGAAGCAACACCACCGTCTGCGACGTGCGACTCGCGTTGCCAGGCATCGTGCCAAGGCCAATGCAAGGGCCAGGCGAACATCGACTGCCAGGTGGCCTGTCAAGCCAAAGGCACCGTCGACTGCCAAGCAAAATGGAAGGGTGGATGTAGCGCTCAGTGCACGAGCCAAGGCGGCATGGTTGTGTGCGATGGAGCCGTGCAGGCGTTTAAGAAAACGGTCGATGATGCGCTTGCATGGGTGCGCGAAAACGTGACCTACACGGCGGATGCCCAGGCGAGCTGCAAGGGGAACGAATGCACGGCGACAGCAAATGCAAAGGTGAGCTGTGCCGTGGCTCCAGGGAATAGTGCGAACGCGGCAACGCTTATAGCGCTTGGGAGTATGGCCGCCGCACTCGTTGTAGGTCGTCGCCGTCGTCGATGAGTCAGCCGTATAGGCAGTTTTCGCTCGAAGAACAGCGCGCCCGCGTCCTGAATGCGCTCGCGAAGGCACAGGCGTTGCGTGCGCGTTTTTCGCCGCTCTTGTTGCGTTGGGTTGGCGATGCCCTTCGGAGCGAGCTCGCAAATTCGAAAATCGACGAAGAGGTACTCGCGTTTGACACCCTTGAGCAGGCGAGCAATTCGGAACAGTGTGTATTACGATTTGAGGCAGCGGTCGAGCGCGGAGCCGCCAGTGAGGCCGAAGTGCGCGCGCGCATGTCGCGGGTACCACGGTCAGTAGAGCGCAGCGCCGAGTGGAAGGCGTGGGAGCATTCGAGGATCAGCGAGGATCAGGTTCGTATGCGTCGGCTTATGGACTCGGTTGTAACAGCTCAAGCCTGGTACGTGGTGGCGCCGACCTACACCCCACAAGGGGGCATCTTCGAATATCGGGTGTCTGCGGACTTTCAGTTTGAAGGTTTGCCGATGAACCTCGATTGGAACGCGACGCTCGACAGTTCGGGGCCGTTCGGTCAAATTGTCACGCTTTCATGCGCAGTCGCGGAAGGGGCGCCGTCTGTTCGCGTGGCGACCGAGGGCTTTTTCGATGGCGTAACCAACTGGCTTCTCAGTCGACGGGATGTGCAGGTTGGTGATGAAACGTTTGACCACACGTTTCGTGTGGAGGCAGATGAAGCCGTGGCCCAGAGACTGTTCGACGGAAGCACGCGTACACGTCTGTTGAGCTTGGCAGGCGCATCAGAAATCGAATTCGCGGTCACACCTGGCGTCGCAATGCTTGTGTTTGACCCGATGACGCTCGAGGGCGTGAACACGGCCGCAAACGTGCTCGCTCGGATTCACGGTTTCGATTGGCGATGGGAGCTCGTTCGACCATGACGCCTCCGAACGCCATGTGGTTCATTTTTGTCGCGACGGTTATCGCCGCGTGTGCAGCTCCGCCATCGAACCTTCCCCCGGCTCGCCATGTGGACTCGACGTGGGCGGCCCCAGCAGCAGGAGCCGAACAAGACGCACGCTCGGTCATTCAACACGACCTAGCGACGACTGTTTCCTTCGCGCGTTGTCGTAAGACGTCGATGTGTGTTCGAGCCCTTCCTCTTTTCCGATCGTGGGTGGTAACCAAAGACGCCCTTGCGCCTCTCGACCTCGAACGCGAAGAAACCCTTCTGGTGCTCGACGCGCCAACGGGAGGCCCGAAGACGCGCGCGTTTTTCGGGTGGTCGAAGGCCACGACTGCTGCGCTGCTCGCCTCCTTCAAACGTGCGGGCGAGCAGCCGGCGCTCGCGTTTTCAAGCCGTCACGCCGACGCCTTGCGCGTGCATGTTCCCCTCGCCGGAGGGCGATGGGTGTATGCAACGCGATCACGGATTTTTCCCGCCAGCGCGTTGTTGAAAGAGCATGTCCTTTGCGCGCCTGACGCGACGCACGAGATTTCCATGGAATCGCAGGAGCCTTGGCGTCGGTCATGGCTTTTTGACGAGCGGAGCGAAAAGTTGTCGGTCAACGTGACGTTCGATGCAGATGGAACCTCGCGCATCGATGGGCTCATCCACCTCGCACAAGGCGCACCGCCGGACCAAGTTCGTTCCCTGCTATCGGAGCGAATTGTCGAATTCAACTCGATCCTGGTTCGGGCAGCAACACGAAATGTGCTTTCAAAAGTTACAATTTTGCCCGACGAGACGGATGCGAGCTTGTTAAGGATGAAACTCGAACTCACGGCAGATGAGACCCGGTCTCTCATCGACCTCGCGGCAGCGTACCTCGGGGCCGATCTTGAGGGCCCGTAGCGCCGAACGCGGCCAAACGGTCGAGACGCTCGGCAATGGCACGTGCGCTAAGCGTTCGCTTGTACACATAGAGGCACGCATGGGTCGCGGGCTCGAGCACTTCCGGACTCACGCGAAGATGCTCGCCGGCCGCAAAGAGCACACGCTCACCCAACCCTTCGCGTGCAAGCTCCACACGCCGCCAAACCGCTTCGCGACTCCAGTGACCTAAGAGTTCAAAATAGATCGACGTGTTGTCGTGCGTGAAAACGAGATCTGGTACGAGGGTGCCAAGTCCAGCAATGTTGAGGATGCGGTGGCTCTCTGCCACGCGCCACGACGTGTTTAGACTGCGAAAGCGATCCACAAGGATTCGTAGCTCGTCCGGCAATTCAGGAGCGATTCGCGTGGGGACACCCGCTCCATCGAGCGAAAAGGTGCATCGCGTGCGGTCGTGTCCCCAAAGAACTTCTGCACAAAGGCTCCACTCATCGCACGCACGGAGAATCGGAAGCAGTAGCGCGAGTTTAAGGCCGTATTTCGTGCTCGACGTGAACAAGCTCATCGGACCGCTGATTTCGAGCCGATGCGAGTTCCCCTCGCGTTCGATCGTAAAGAGAAGTTGAAGAAACTTGAGTTGTCTAAACACCGCGCGAAGGGCGTGCGGGGAACGTGAGCGAATCACGACGGTAACGTGGGTCGCACGAAGCAAGACGGCTTGGGCGTGAGACTCTTCGTACAAGTCGACGAGCGCGTGCGGTTCCATTCGTGGGGAAGAGACAAGGATCTGTGCCTGCCGAAGGTCTGAAAAGAGGGCACTCTCCACTGTTTCAGTGCTCACGCCGAGACGCGTGGCTTGCTCGCTGATCAGGGTGTGTCGATGGAAGGTGCCTGCCTTGCGTTCCGCGGACGCGCGCTCAAAGAGGTGGTTGCGAAGCGCTCCTGCGTCGATGTCGACCGGACTCGAGAACTCGCTCGCGTCTTCGATGAGTTTAACGAGGCCCCGCTTTGCGCGTTCGAGCGTCGGGGTTACTTCGATGGTGGCCAGGGCATCTTCGAGCACGTCTCGTGTCTCGCCCGTGTGAGTGCAAAATGACTCGAGGAGATCTGTCGCAACGTGAACCAGTTGCTCACGTTTCTTCGGTGGCCATGACGTGAGC
>JAHFDX010000260.1:0-1368 GCA_023248785.1 Myxococcales bacterium | reverse complement strand
AGCTCGTCGCCCATGCGGCGCACGTAGGCCAGATCAGCGGTAAGCATCGTGATCGCGCCGCCTTTCACTGGTGAGTGCTTCGCTCGTTCCTTCGCTCACGAGCTCGTAGAGGAGTGCTTGCTTATCCCCCTGTCGCCGCAAGACGCGCCCCAACCGCTGAACATGTTCGCGAACGGAGCCGCTGCCGGAGATGACGATGGCCACGTTGGCATCGGGTACGTCGACACCTTCGTTGAGTACCTTCGAGGTGACGATGGCGCCATAGGTGCCTTTGGCAAAGCGCTCGAGGATTTCGCTTCGCTCTTTCACTTTGGTTTGATGCGTGATGATGGGCAGTAGAAACTGCGTCGCGATTCGATAGGCGATCGCATTGTCTTGAGTGAAGACGATCGCATGGTCGCGGTTGTGAAGATCGAGCAGCCGCCTTAACCGCTCAAGTTTTCCTGGCGCAGAAAATGCGAGTTCACGTTGGCGGCGGTAGGCGCGCATGGCGGCGCGACCCTCCTCCGATCGAGCGGACATACGAATGAACGTTGCCCACCCGGCAGGGTCACGCATGGAAATTCCGTGCGCGCGCAAGAAGCCCCGATACGCCTCGCGGGCCTTTTCGTATTCCGCGCGTTCCTCTTCTGAAAGCGGGACGAGTAGCTGGGCCGTGTCGTATTCGGCAAGGTAGTCACCAACAAGATCGCCGATCGCCCTTCGGTACACGATGGGCCCAACAAGCGATGTAAGATCGCGCTCCCGTCCATCGTTTCGCTCGGGTGTGGCGGTGAGCCCTAAGCGGAACGGAGCCAGACATGCGCGCGCAGCGTGTGCGTATGCGCCGCTTGGTAAATGATGACACTCGTCGAACACCACGAGTCCGAACCGCGCGCCAAGGTGCTCCATGTGAAGGTGCGCCGAGTCGTACGTCGTCACCGTAACCGGGTGAAGATTGTACTCGCCCCCGCCGATGAGGCCGATCTCCATGTCAAACGTCGTCCGCAGCAAGTCGTACCACTGGCGCACGAGATCGAGCGTCGGCGCAACGACCAACGTCGATCGCGGCCGCTCTACCATCGCCATCACAGCTACGTGAGTTTTTCCCGCACCGGTTGGAAGGACGACGACCCCCCGTCCTCGTTGGGTAAGCCATGCATCGAGCGCTTCTCGCTGATACGGGCGTGGCTCGCGCGCCATCGTGATCTTGAGCGACAACGTTTCGTAGCTGCGTGCTTGGTCGTCAACCGGTTCGCCCCGCTGCGAGAGGGCACGAAGAATAGGTGCATATTGCACGGCTGGTGCGCGGAAACACGCGGACCTCGGATCCCACGACGCTTGGGGAATCACTGTCGTCTCCGGCAGGCCTCGAATCTCGACTGTGCC
>JAHFDX010000259.1 GCA_023248785.1 Myxococcales bacterium | reverse complement strand
TGGCGGGTGCATTTGCCATGCGCGCGTCGACGTGGACTGCAGTGGTCTCCGTGCTTGCGTGGCTTGTGTGGCTGTTTGTGCTGCCTCTTGTGGCGCGTGAATCGATTGCAGTGTCGACGTTTTCTCGCGTAGGCCACGCGGTCCTTGGCGCCATCACGCGTCAATTGCAAGCGATCCCTGAGGCCATCGTGTTTCCTGCGCGTGCATTGCCTGGCATGACTCCACGCTCGCGCCGAGTCTTCGGTGGTCTCTTGATTGGCGCGCCGTTGGCGGTAATTTTCATTTTGTTGCTCAGTGCAGATGTTCGATTCGGCGCTGTGCTTGCGGCGATCAATCTCGCCTTGGTCGACGAAGTGTTCTGGTTCGTCGCTACCACGGTGTTCCTTGCACTCCTTGCTGCGTGGGTGCACTTCACATTGATGGTGCGACCTGTGGAGGAAGCGTCAAAGCCGCGGTCGATGCGTGCGTACCGAATCCCCCATGATTTACCGGCTTCGCACTATCGGGAAAATGTCGAGCAAGGCGCACGATTGGCGCCAGAGACATGGGTCAGCGTGCTGGTGCCGATCCTTCTCGTGCTCGGTGTGTTCGCCGGTCTTCATGCACGCGACTTTGTGCACTTCCCGACAGTGACCACTCTGCCGACAGGCGAAGTTCGCGTAAAAGCGCCGGAAGGTCTCGTGTTCGCCGAGCACTTGCATAAGGGTTTTGCATCGCTCGTGTTCTGTTCGCTGCTCGCCATCGGCCTTGTATCACTTGGCCACGGACTTCTTCGGCGTCGTGATGAGAACAAGGAAATCGAGGGAGGTCGCGCAGTAAAAGCCGTTGAAGCGGGAGTCCTCGGCCTTACGGCGGTCGTCCTTGCCTCGTGCTTGCAACGAACGGCGATTTACGTGAAGGCATATGGCTTGACGGAGTTACGCGTTGCCGTTGCGATCTTTTGCGTGGCGATCCTGATGGCGCTTGGCGTGTTAGGCACGCGCGTTTTCCATCGCCGATGGACGGGAGCGCTTGGCGCAACGTACGTTGTTTGGAGTGTACTTGCTGTTGGGTCTGGTTGGTTTAATGTGGACGCTGCGATCTTGAAGAACCAACTCGACCGCGCGCAGGCGGGGTTCACGGTTCCGATGGCGCGCGCGCCGGAGGGGCTGGAGGGCAAGTGGGTTTCAAAACGACGGCGGATGGATATGACGATTGTGTATGGTCTGTCTGAGGATGCGGCTGTCTCCCTAGACCATCCTTTGCTCGCGTCGTATCCAGGTACGCTCTATGAGATCTCCACCATGCTTGGTGGGGGGCTTGCTGGGGGCCGATCGCACCACGATGGATGGCGCGCTCGGAGGGGATCCACGGTGTCCGTTCGTGGAGACGCAAAAGGCGCACGGTTCGCCGAATTCGTGTCGGATGAGCCGTTGAGTGAAAAAAATACGCGATAGCAGGCCGGGCAGGACAAACGGAGCCACGTAGAACAACACCCAAAAGAGAAGAAAGACGCCCGCGACCAAGTTAAGGAACGAAAGAAACAAGTAAGTGCCGCAAGGCACCCCGTTTGCCGCCCCTCTGCCCGCGTATCATGGACGGCTGAGCTAGAGCTCTATTCAAGACCGCGTGAAGAATTATCGCAGCAGTCGTTCAAACGTTGCAGTCCGAAGTGCGATCCGCGCCGCCACTGCTGCGGCGATAAGATACACCGCGCCCATTCCGAGCATGCGGATCGAGCCACCGGGCAACAGCATTCCAAGAGCCATCGTGACGATGATGGAAGGCGCTAAAATGGCCCCGCCGATGTTGTTTGCCGTGCGGAAATCCCGCGCCAGCACCCCAAGCAAGAGAGCCACGCTCGTGGAATACGCAAGAACGCACGCAAGCAGCAGGGGCAATGCAATCAAGTCTTGAACACGCGCGGCTCCGCGCAGCGGAAGAACGACCATGTCGACCGCGAGAATCGGAACCGTAAAACACAGTGTCGCTGCGAGCACCGCAAAGAGCTTCGCCTTCAGCACCTGTTCGATCCGAACTGGCAACGCGACGAGTAGCTCGAGCGTCCTTTGCTCGCGTTCATTGATGAGCAGATGCGTTGCCATCATGGACGGCAAGACAAGCCCGACGACACAAACGAACAAGGGCAGTAACGCAACAGGCAGACGCTTTGGATCTTGGTCTATCTCGTGGAACAACCCAATGTTGAGCGCCTGTGGCAGCTGACCATTTTTTGCTGGATTCGGATGCGCGACCGCGGCCCCCATGATTTGGGGAATAATTCCTAGAAGGAATATGGGGACGAGCACGCTCGTCGCCATGGCGCTTTTGCTCGCCGTGAGCTGACGCCACTCCTTGCGGAAGAGGATCCAAAGCTGACGTTTGTTCACGCGCTTTCCTGTGCCTTTCGGTTTGATGGTGGAGAGGATTCGGCGGAACGTACGGTTTCGATGAACAATTCTTCGAGCGTGGGTCGCAGCACTCGACACTCACAAATTTCAACGCCTTGTAGAATGAGTTCTCGTAACAGTCGCGGAACTCCTTGCTCCGCTTCGGGGAAGGCAATAATAACTTCGCCATCCGTCACGCGCGTTTGATACCCATGCGCGGCAAGTGCGCTCTTGAGGGGATCAAGGTCGGAAATCGCACGCAACGCTAACGTCGGTGCAGCGTGTTTTCGAAGCTCAGCGATCGGTTGATGAACGAGTACGCGCCCGGCACGCAAGATAATCACCGAGTCGCAGAGTTTTTCGGCCTCGTCGAGATCGTGCGTGCACAGGAGTGTGGTTCGACCTTGGCTCACTTCCTTGAGCAGCTGGATCATTTCGTGTGCGGCAATCGGATCAAGGCCGGCCGATGGCTCGTCGAGAATGAGAAGTTCGGGGCTCGATAAAAGTGCGGCAGCGAGTGAAAGGCGCCGCTGCATCCCACCGGACAAAGTGGAGCTCGACCTGTCGAGCACATCGTGCAGCGCGAGTCTGTCCACGAGATCGTCGTAAGGCTTGCTTTGATAGAGGTCCTTGACGAAATCGAGGTACTGCCGGCTTGTCATCTCGCTGTACATGCCGGGCTGCTGTGGCACGACACCGACGCGTCTTTTGGCAGACAGGAAGTCGTCGTCGCTGAAGGTCGATCCGAAAAGAAACGCCCAGCCATTCGTAGGCGACAACGCGCCATTGACGATGCGAATGGAGGTCGTTTTTCCGGCTCCATTCGGGCCGAGAAGGCACACGCGCTCACCACGTCGAACCGTTACGGTGATGCCGCGAAGAGCCTGCACCTCCTCGAAGTTCTTTTCGACGCCGACGAACTCGAGAGGTTCGCCCGAGGCTGCGGGTCTGGGCAACGCACGTGGATCCTCGAGGGGCGCGAGTTGCTTCATGCTTGCGTGAATGAAAAGCAAACTGAACGGCAAGCTTACGGCCACCCACACTTCCGATGCGATGAGTCCAAAGGTCGATGCAGTAAAGACGACGCCCGCATCGAGGAGCGTATGCCACCCGATGGCGGCAAGTAGCATCACCGGGCGACGCTTCGCAACCGCCACCATGACAAGACAGGCCGCTGAAATGTGAAACGGAATTGTCATCAACCGCTCGAACGCCCCAAGGAGCACGAGGTACGGCGGCGCGTTCATCCACTGCCGTACCGATTGTGCGTCGATCGCGGAAAGACCGAGATTTTCGACCCCAAATCGCTGAATGTACGCGGCATTGAGAGCGGCCGAAGCTGCCAGGGCGCCGACAAAGATCGACTCAATTCCGCCATGGCCCACGCCAAACATGAGCGCGTGGGGACCCGTGCGAGCCTTCTTGAGAGTGAATCGCAGCGCGACAAAGCGAGCGACCTCTTCGCACACACCCGCGCTGAGACCGAGGAGGACAGAGGTAAGGACAAGACTCGCACCTTTCGAAAAGTTCACCCCAAGAGCAATGAGGTGCGGAAGCACAAATCGGTTGAACGGAAGGTGCACAACCTGTGACGCTGCGAATGTCAGCGCGCCTGCCCCGAACAATGACCATGAAAGTGGCCAACGTTTGCGCAGTCTTGCGGCAATGAATAGAGGCGCAGCCACCACGATCGCGCATTGGAGTAGAAAAGCGACAGCCAGCATTCGGCAGGATGGTATCTCCCGCGAACCTCGAAGGGAAAATGCTCGTCCAGTCGCGAGCTACTCCCGCCTCAGCGCCACGATCGGATCGAGATGGGATGCACGCCACGCGGGGAAAAAGCCGAAAAGAACTCCCGTAACCGCACTGCTCGTTACGCTTGCGAGCACACTTGTGCCATCGATTTGCATGGGCCAGCTCAGAAGTGCTTTCAGCGTGGCAATGGCGAGGGCTCCGACGGCAACCCCAGCGATGCCGCCAACAAGTGCGACGACGATCGCTTCCACCAAGAATTGGCTGCGCACATTCGAGGAGCGAGCGCCCACGGCCATCCGGATGCCAATTTCGCGCGTCCGCTCGGTCACGCTGACGAGCATGATGTTCATGACACCGATGCCGCCGACGATAAGCGAAATTGCAGCTACAAGGACCAGCATCACCGTCATGAGGCTGTAGATGTTGTCCTGCATCTTCTGAAATTCTTTTTGCGTGCGAACTACAAAGTCAGCCTCCTTGACGTTCGTAATGCGATGCCGTTGATAGAGGATCGAATTGATCTGCGTCACCGCGCGATCGGACACCTCGGCAGACGTTGCCGAGATCATCAGCGCGCCGGCAAAGTCTGGCGCTGTACGCATTACGCGCGTTCGCATCGACGAGATGGGCATCAAAATGACGTCGTCTTGATCTCCTCCGAACGGCGCTTCACCCTTCGATTCGAGCACTCCGAGCACCCGGTAGTTGTACCGGCCGATACGAATATTCTGGCCAATGGGATTGGCGGCACCAAATAGGTTGCGCCTCAGGGTCGTGCCAATCACGACCACTTTGGACTTTGCCGCTTCGTCGGACTGGTCCCACGCATCGCCTGTTTTTACGGCCCAAGACCTTACTTCGAAAAACGACGTCGAGGTTCCGATGATGCTCGTTGACGCATTGTGCTCTCCTGAAATCACTTGTGCGCGGAGCCGAAGTGCGGGCGCAACCGCTTTGACGCTTACAGCTTCGCGGACAATGGCTCGCCCGTCTTCCTCTGTCAGACGTTGCCCTTGACCTTGTGCGCTTCGTGCGCCCGAAGCGTTTGGGTTTTGCGGAAAGATGACAATGAAGTTCGACCCTATCGACTGAATCTGGCTCGCGATGCTGTCGCGCGCGCCCGATCCGATGGCCGTTACTGTAACAACCGACGCGACGCCAATCAGAATTCCGAGGACCGTGAGGGTTGCGCGCACAAGGTCACGCGAAAGAGCACGCGTGGCGAGTAGCACCGATTCGTGATGGCGCACGAGATACACAGCAAGAAGGCCCATGCCAATCCACGCAAGCGCGTTCATGCTTCGGCCCTCAGCGCCGCAATCGGGTCGAGGCGCGCAGCGCGTCTGGCGGGCATGTACCCAAAGATGACGCCAATGGCGATGCTCGTCGATGCCGCAAGGACTACAGAGAATGCGCTCATCTTCATGGGCCAATCGAGTGCATAGGCGAGTGTGTTCACAAGGCCGGCACCCGCAATCAACCCAAACACGCCACCCACTACGCTGAGCATGATGGCCTCGATAAGAAACTGCAGAAGCACGTCCCGCTCACGCGCACCGATCGACAGTCGGATGCCGATCTCGCGCGTTCGTTCGGCGACGCTAACGAGCATGATGTTCATGACGCCAATGCCGCCAACGATGAGGCTGATCGCAGCGACACTCATAAACAGTGCTGACAATACGTTCGTAATGTTCTCCTGCGTTTTGCGAAACTCCGCCTGTGTATTCACAACAAAATCGTCTTCGCTTCCGAGAGCGATGTTGTGGCGCTGGCGTAAGATGGCTTCGACTTGTTCCTGAGCGCGCTGTGTGGTT
>JAHFDX010000258.1 GCA_023248785.1 Myxococcales bacterium | reverse complement strand
AACAGGCGCGATGAAGTAAAAGTCTGCGCGGACCTTGAACTTCTCGAAGATGCCGATCAAGCGCAGCAGCGTATCGGCGCTCTCGCTCGCGTGGACCCAGTCGTTAATATTGATTGAGAAGGTTGTGTAGGCGAGCTCTTCGTGTGCGCCCGCTCCACTGTCCGAGGTCGAATTGGGATTCGCATCGCCCGGCGTGCTTGCATCCGTTGCGGTCGAAGGATTGGTGGTTGTTGACGAACACGCCGCAAGCAATCCTAAGATCAGGCTCAAACGATAGGCCAGTGAAGTCATGGAATATCCTCGCATTGGCCTGCCATATCTGTCACCAAGTGACATAATTAATACTAGCGGCAATCAGCAGGCGGTGGCAACAGGCCCTCACTTGTTTCTTCAAAAACGAGCGTCGACAGAACGGGGGCGCTTGCGGGCAGGCGAGTGATTCAGATGTCGTAATAGAGGAAGAACTCGTGCGGCGTTGGGCGCATGCGGATCGGGTTCAACTCCTTTGTCCGCTTGTAATCGAGCCACTCGGCAATCGCGTCTTTCGTGAACACATCGCCGCGAAGCAAGAACTCGTGATCGCGCTCGAGGCAATCGAGTGCCTCTTCGAGGCTGCCCGGCATGTGCGGCACTTCTTTCAACTCCTCCGGCGAGAGCGCGTAGATGTCCTTGTCGAGTGGATCACCCGGGTCGATACGGTTCTGAATGCCGTCGAGCCCTGCCATCATCATCGTTGCGAACGCCAGGTACGGGTTGCAACTCGGATCCGGGAAGCGCACTTCAATGCGTCGGGTTTTCGGTGACGGGCCGGTGATTGGAATTCGGATGGCAGCCGAGCGATTTCGACTCGAGTATGCGAGATTCACAGGCGCCTCGAAGCCTGGAACGAGACGACGGTACGAGTTCGTGGTCGGGTTGGTCAGCGCAGCAATCGCTTTCGAATGCTTGATGACACCGCCGATGTAGTGAAGCGCCATTTCGGAGAGGCCGGCATATCCGCTACCCGCAAAGAGTGGTTTGCCTTCCTTCCAAAGCGATTGGTGCGTGTGCATACCCGAACCGTTGTCACCGAAAAGTGGCTTCGGCATGAACGTGGCCGATTTGCCGTGCTTGCGGGCAATGTTCTTCACGATGTACTTGAACCACATGAGCTGATCGGCGCAAGATGTGAGCGTGTTGAACTTCATGCCGATTTCGCACTGCCCGCCGGTCGCAACCTCATGATGGCCCACTTCGACTTCGATCCCGCTCTCTTGCAGTGCGAGCATCATCGCCTGCCGCAAGTCGGCTAGCGTGTCGGTCGGCGGAACCGGAAAGTACCCTTCCTTGTGACGCGTCTTGTAGCCGAGGTTCGGAAACTCTTCGCGACCTGAGTTCCATGCGCCCTCTGCGCTGTCGAGGAAGTAAAAGCCCGCGTTCGGCTGGCTGTGATCGAACCGCACGTCGTCGAACACGAAGAACTCGGCCTCTGGGCCCATGAAAACCGTGTCGGCGATGCCGGACTGTTTCACATACGCTTCCGCTTTTTTCGCGATGTGGCGTGGATCGCGCGAATACGGTTGCTTCGTGATGGGATCGAACACCGAACACACGAGGCTAATCGTCTGATTGGCAAAGAAGGGATCGAGGTGTGCGGTTGCCGGATCCGGGATCATGATCATGTCTGACGCGTTGATGGGCTGCCATCCACGGACGGACGAACCGTCGAACGCGAGGCCGTCTTCAAACAGGCCTTCGTCGAGACGGTGCACTGGAATTTGCGTGTGTTGCCAAATCCCTGGAAAGTCCGTGAACTTCAGGTCAACGAACTTGACATCATGCTTCTTTGCAAACTCAATGACTTGCTTCGGCGTCATAACGTCCTCCGCGTAGGGCTTGCCCACGCTCACTCGATGGTCATCGTTTCCTACATCCGGTGATCAAATGGCGTCCTTGCCGCGCTCGCCCGTTCGGATGCGCACGGCTTCTTCGATGGGCATGACGAAAACCTTGCCGTCGCCAATGCGGCCGGTTTTCGCGCTCTTCTCGATGGCATCGAGTACGTCGTGTACGAGTTCGTCGGGAACGACGACTTCGATTTTTACCTTCGGAACGAAGTCAACGACGTAGGCCGAGCCTCGATACACTTCCTTCTTACCACCCGTGCGGCCGAACCCTTTCACTTCGGTGACAGTCATTCCTTGCACACCGACTTCCGCAAGCGCGTCTTTGACTTCATCGAGCTTGAAGGGTTTGATAATGGCCTCAATCTTCTTCATGGTCGCCTCGTGCGCGGTTTCACATGAGACCTCAACCGGAGATCTTCGCCAAGAGCCTAATGACTTCGCGTTTCGAACACGTTTCGGCCAGTCTTTTTAGGGACTTGATGAAGCTACCCACCCCCGTCCGGAGGCTCGAAGCTCTTGAGTCTGGAACCGGGCAAGGACTCGAGGCGGTTTTTGCTTCCTCTTGCGGAAGAGGCCCAGGTGGTGCCCTTGAGTCGGTTCATGCTCCTTCCCCCCACGGGGGAGGAACCAAAGGTGGGGGTAACCCCATCTGGGTGAAGCATGACGACCTGACCGCATCCCTCTATGGCGGGAACAAAGTGCGCAAGCTCGAGTACATTTTACGTCAGGCTCGCGACCGAGGCGTTTCGCGACTGGTCACTGTGGGCGCCGTAGGAAGTCATCACGTGTTGGCCACGGCACTCTATGGACGGCTGGCTGGATTCTCAGTGGAAGCGATTCTCGTTCCGCAGCCGCGAACTGAGCACGTGGTGAGCGACATTCGCGCAAGTCTTGGTCAAGGCCTTGTGGCATGGCCGGTCCGGGCCTGGGCCCACGTGCCTCTTTCTGTCATGCGCCGACTTGGACGCGATGCGATGTGGATCCCCGCAGGTGGGTCGAGTGTGGATGGCGCTCTCGGTTACGTTGCAGCCGTGCGTGAGCTTGCAGATCAGGTGAGCGCAGGCGAGTGCCCGGAGCCGGATTGGATTGTGACGACGCTCGGATCAGGTGGAACCGTGGCAGGTCTCGCAGCTGGCGTTGAGATGATGGGAATGAAGTCGCGTGTGCTTGCCGTGTGCGTCGCCGAACCTCCGGCAGTCATTGAGCCCGCGACCGTGTGGCTTGCGTGGAAGACAGCCGAGCACGCAGGCGTAAAAACGTCGCTATCAAAGTTACGAAAGCGCATCGTTGTGGAACGTAAGTACTTGGGCGCAGGATACGGCAAACCGACGGCGTGGGGGACCGAAGCGATTTCCGTCGGTCATTCGCTTGGCCTCATCCTCGATCAAACGTACACGGCGAAAGCGTTCGCCGCGGTGATTGAGCGCTCGCGCGACCCGCGCTCCGGAGTGCTTCTGTATTGGCACACGCTTTCGAGCGCGCCGCTTGCGCCTTTGTTGCAAAGCGCGCCTACCGAACAGAACCTTCCGGCAGGCGTTCGCGCGCTGATTATGTAACCAATATAGTTACTCTTCATCCCCTCGCAGCTTCGCGAGCACGCTTAAGTCCTCAAGCGTCGACGTATCCCCTCGCGCTTCGGTAACGCCTGCAGCGACATCGCGAAGCAACCGTCGCATGATTTTTCCACTGCGCGTTTTGGGCAGTGCATCCGCGAAACGCACTTGGTCGGGCCTTGCGAATTTTCCAATCTCGCGATCGATGTGTTCCCCAAGCGCCTTCTTCATTTTCTCATCGGCAGTTTGCCCGCTTTTCAGCGTGACAAACACGACGAGCGCTTGCCCTTTGAGTTCGTCGGGTTTTCCAACAGCTGCCGCCTCAGCCACGGCGGGATGGCTGACGAGCGCGCTCTCGATCTCTGCGGTCCCAATGCGATGCCCCGCAACATTCAGCACATCGTCAATGCGCCCAACGACCCAAAAATATCCATCTTGATCGCGACGCGCACCATCTCCAGTGAAATACACGCCCGGCATCTGTTCCCAATACGCCGATTTGAATCGTGCATCGTCGCGATAGAGTGTGCGCGCCATCGCTGGCCAAGGCTCGCGGATGATGAGTTTGCCCCCTTCGTTCGCGTCGCACGATTTTCCCGCGTCCTTCACGACATCGATGTGTACGCCAAAAAAGGGCTTTCCCGTACTCCCAGGCTTCGTGGCGTGGGTGCCCGGGAGCGTGGTCAGCATGATGGAACCCGTTTCGGTTTGCCACCAGGTATCGACGATCGGACAACGTTCCTTGCCGATCACGCGCTGATACCAAATCCACGCTTCGGGGTTGATCGGTTCGCCCACGCTTCCGAGCAATCGTAACGAGGAGAGATCATATTTGTTCGGCCAATCGTCCCCCCATCGGATGAACGCGCGAATCGCCGTGGGCGCCGTGTAGAGAATGGTGACGCCATGGCGTTCGATCATCTGCCAGAAGCGCCCGGGATCCGGAAAATTAGGTGCGCCTTCGTACACGAGGCACGAGGCGCCGTTCGATAGCGGCCCGTACACGATGTAGCTATGCCCCGTGACCCAGCCGACGTCGGCGGTGCACCAATAGAGGTCACTCGGTTTGAGATCGAAGACGTACTTCGAGGTGACGTGCACTCCAGCTAGGTATCCCGCGGTGGTATGGAGCACTCCCTTGGGCTTTCCCGTCGAGCCGGACGTGTAGAGGATGAAGAGGGGGTGCTCCGCGTCGAAGCCCTCGGGTTTCTTCGCCCGTGCAAGTGCCTCCTCACTGGGAGTGTGCGTAAGCAAGTCGTCCCACCAGATGTCACGCCCTTCCTTCATCGTCACGGGCGCAAGTTCGTGCGTCATGCGTCGATACACAACGACGCGCTCAATCGTGGGTGATTGTGCAACCGCATCGTCGGCCATCTTCTTGAGGGGCACCACGTTCCCGCGTCGCCATGCACCGTCTTGGGTGATGAGCACCTTCGCTTCGCAATCGTTGATACGATCGCGGAGGGCCTCTGCGGAGAATCCTCCGAAGACAACGGAATGTGTCGCACCCAGTCGTGCGCACGCAAGCATGGCAACGGCCGTCTCCGGCAGCATCCCCATATAAATCGCCACGCGATCACCTGGCTTGACGCCGAGATCCGCCAAGCGCGCGGCAAAACGAACGACCTCGCGATGGAGCTCAAAGTAGGTCAGCGTTCGCGTTTCGCCTGGCTCGCCCTCCCAGACAATGGCGGCGCGCGTTCGCGCATCGGTTGTGAGGTGGCGATCGAGGCAACTCTCGGTGATGTTGAGTTTTGCGCCAACAAAGAACTTCGCGTGGGGAAGCAACCATTCGCGGAATTTGTCGAATGGTCTCTGAAACACGAGATCTGTCGTCTGTTCGCGCCAGAAGGTTTCCGCTTCTTCGAGCGACTGCTTGTAGAGCCTCTCGTACTCCGCAGCGGTCTTCAGCCGCGCTCGGAACGTGAAAGGCGTGGGGGGCGAAAATCGGCGGTCTTCCTTGAGGCGGGATTCAATGCCATCAGAGCCATTGGAGCCATTGGAGCCATTGGACATGGTGTCACCTTTTTTTGGAATTGCCGATGCTAGCCTTTTTTTTGATGCCTGTTGCGATAGACGCTGCCGTCGCCTTACGCTGGGACGTGACCGCGATCCTATCCGTAGAGCGGCTTCACAAACGCTTTGGCGATACAAATGTTCTCGTCGATGTTACGTTTGAGGTTCGCGGCCCAGGAATCACGGGGATTCTTGGGCCGAATGGCGCTGGCAAGACAACGTTGCTCGACATTGTTCAAGGGTTAAGCGAAGCGACAGGCGGCTCGGTTGCTCTTTTTGGTCAAGGCATCGATCCGTACCCGCGAAGGCGCGTCGGAGTGATGCTTCAAAAAGAGGCGCAACTCGAACGGTGCACAACCTTTGAGTACGCGAAACTCTTTGCTGCAATCTATGGCATCGAAGACGGTGCGGAGCGAATCCTTCAGCGCGCACGTCTGGAGAGTCGCACGCATGTTCCACTTTCTCGCTTGTCGGGTGGCGAGGCGGCGCGTCTGT
>JAHFDX010000257.1 GCA_023248785.1 Myxococcales bacterium | reverse complement strand
AGGCAGACCTTCGTACACACGTTGGTACGTTGTCGTTGCTTTTCCCCGGTCGTTGAGTTGTTCGTAGGCCATTCCAAGGTTCATAAGTCGCTCCGGATTTTTCGGAGAATTTGGAATGGCGCTGATGACAATCTCAAGCGCTTCGGCGGCCAGCGCCCATTTTTGCGCAAGCATGGCGAGTTCGGCACGCTGTGCAAGTTCAGCCTCGGTGGTTGTCTCCGTTGGGGTGATGATCTGAGGCGTTGTCGTGACATGAACGGGTGGAACTACGGGGGCGCTCGGTGGCCCACCGCATGCAAAGGCAAACACTGCGACGAAGATGAACGTGGGTTGCAAGGTACGCATCTGTTCCTTCTGACGTTTGAGGAAGGCGGAAGTTGTCGCGCCTGGAATGAGACGGGACAACCGGATGTTGCAAACTACGAATGAGGAAAGCGCTCGAGGTTAGGGCGCTGGCTCGCGCGTTCTTCGAAGCAACCGAAGGAGGTTATCGCATGAAGCCAATCACGAAACACGATCTCGAGAAGCAAACCGTATGGCTCGAGCGTGAGATTGAGCGTATTCAGCGTCGAGGTCGTATCCTGTCACCACGTGAGCAGCTGCACGCGGCCCAGCTGAAGAAAAGGCGGCTCTGGGTCAAAGACAGACTCCTGGCGCTGTCAATTACGCGACGCCTTTCGTGATTGTGTGAGTTAAATATCTAACGCAAACGCGGCTCGACCTTGGCGTGGGCCGCGTTTCGTTTTTTGTACCTTCGTGCCAGAAAAAGACCCAGCCCGACTGCTGCAACCACCATTGTATGGGGGCGCCCCAGATTCGTTTCAACGATTGCGCACGACACGCACCCTCGATGGCTCGGCGTGGTGCTTGGGGCGGTGCTCGGCGCGACAGGGGGCGTTGCGGCCACCTTCGGATCGCAATCCCATCCCGGTTCCTTTCCGAATCCACAGGTTTCCAGCAGGGTTCCGTCAACTCGTTGGACGTTCATCGTTACGTGATCGCTGGTCACCGAGACTTCGATGAAATGACGGGTCGATTCCACTTTGCGTGTCGATTCGAGGCGATGTTTGATCGGATAGAGCGGAGCGCCTCCGCCGCCGGTCACGACGTATCGAAGATCGTTGGCGAGCCCACGCTCATACAAATGGTCGTGACCGCTCAAGATTGCGTCGATCTTGTGGCGCCGAAAAAGTGTGACGAGTCCGTTGCGGACCATCGCGTGGCTGCCACCATGCGGCCCTGAGGAGTAGGGCCCTTGGTGAATGACCACAAATCGCCAGCGAAGGCCCTGCTCGTGATCCGCCTGTTCGAGTTCTCGCTCGAGCCACGCGCGTCCATCGCCGGCCGCGTCGAAGGCGTTGAGTAGGAAGAAACGCGCATGACTCCAACGCATCGTGGAGTAGAGGCGCGGAACACCGGTTGTATGCGTTGGGCCGAATAGTCGCACGTACGTATCTCCGGCGTCCCCGAAGAGCTCGTGATTGCCGACGCACGAAAAAATTGCACGTGTACGAAGCAATGAATCTTCAATGCGAAAAAACTTGTCCCATTCCGAGGGTGTCCCGCCGTCGACGACGAAGTCTCCGGTGTGAATCAAGAAAGCACCGGGTCGTGGCACCATGCTGCTTACGACGGCTTCGTGTGCGGCGTGATCGGTGCGGTTGTCCCCGTACAGAAGAAATGAAAACGTTTGATTGCCATCAGGAGTCGGCGCAGTCATGAAGCGGCCGCTCGTAGATTCGGAGCCAACTTTGATCTCGTATGTGTGCTCGCGCTCTGCGCTGAGACCCGTGATCTCGAACGTGTGAAAAGTGCTCGGCGACGCCTTCAAAGTGCGCGTCAGCTGACCTTCGCGATCACGCACGTCAATTTGTGCGGCGGAAGAGACATTTAGCTCCACGCGGACGGATGCGCGCGTGTCGCTTACATCAAGCGACCATGGTCCACGTGCAAAAATCGCGCTTTTTGCAAGGGGTTGCGCGTGGGCGTCCTCGGCGGGCTCAATAAATAAGCATCCTGCGGTGACGAATGCGATCCCATGACGACGCATCGAACCTGCAATTGCGTTTAGTAGGGGCATGGAAGTGAAGTTCACCATATTGACGAAGTTTCCGGCACCACCGTAGCGTTTTGTCCCGAGGCGGCGAGCTTATGAGGGGAAACGCAATGGCAACGACGGCCGAGAAATTATCGGGGCAAGTGTCGAACGACGTAGCAAGCTTACCCCGAGTATTCGGAAGGTACGTTCTTCTCGATCGAATTGCGGTGGGAGGGATGGCGGAGGTCTTCGTCGCGCGTCCGATTGATCCGAAACTCCCAAGTCACTGTGGTGTGTTCGTGGCGGTGAAGCGAGTGCTCCCCGCCCTTGCAGATTCGCCCGCGTTCGTGGACATGCTTGCGCGCGAGGCGCGAATTGCGTCTGAACTCGACCATCCGCACATCGCGCGCATGTTCGCCTTCGATCGGGAGAACACAGAGTATTTTCTCGTGATGGAGCACGTGGTGGGGGCCGACGTCCGCACGTTGGTGCGCGCCGCAAGAAATGGCGAGCATGGCGAGATCCCACTTGGGTGTGCACTGCGGCTTCTCATCGATGTTTGTGATGGTCTTGCGTACGCGCACGCGAAATGTGACGCGACAGGTGCGCCGCTTGGGATCGTGCATCGCGACATATCGCCGCAAAACGTGGTGGTGAGCGCGGAAGGCGTCGCCAAGATTGTCGATTTCGGAATTGCGACGTGTCTTCTCTCAGGCTCGCCCGAGATCACGCGCAGCGGTCAACTCAAGGGCAAGCTTCCTTATATGTCGCCCGAGCAAGCACGCGGCGAGGTTCTCGATCATCGCACCGACTTGTTTGCAACCGGCGTGATGCTCTTCGAGATGACGACGGGGCGTCGCTTGTTCAAAGCGAGCTCTGACTTTGAGACGTTGCGCCGCATTTGTGAGCTTCCGTATCCAACTCCCTCGAGTGTACGCCCGGACTACGACCTGGAGCTTGAGGCCATCGTCATGAGGGCGATCGCGCGCGATCGTCACGAGCGGTACTCGTCTGCAGGCTTGTTGCGCGAAGACCTCGAAGCGTTCGCGCATCGCCAGGGGATCGATATCTCGCGCGAGTCCTTCCGTGCATGGGTTCGGACGGTTTTAGGCTCGCGTCTGGCTGGTGACGAAGTGCGTTTGCATGAACGTCTGCATGCGTTTGGCGTCCGCATAGGAGCGCCCGAGTGCGTAGAGCTTTTCGAAGATCGTGCAAGCCTGCCAAGCATGAGCACCGTGCGCCCAGTGATTCGTGACGTGCGTGACGTGACGGACGAGCCCGTGAACGAAGTTCGTTCAAGTCATGTAGCCAAGAGAGCTGTCGTTGTTGGAATGATTGCGACTGCACTCGCGGCCGGAGTCGCGTTGGGCATCAAGGCCGCTCCAACGTCGTTGCACGCAGCGCGCGTGTCCTCGCTCTCCCATATCGTTGCAGTGCCAACCGCGGGGACGTTACTTCTGTCCTATCCGGGTGTACGACCCGCTGCGGTCTTTCTTGATGGCAAGGCCACGCCCAAGGGCGACGTTCTCGAGCTCGCACCAGATACGAATCACCGGGTCGTCGTGCTCTTTGCGGACGGACACAGCCAAGCGCGCGAGTTGTCTATGGTTGCCGGAGAGCTTCGCGAAATGGAAGTAGCCCCTCAGGTGATTCGTTTGCGGTAACGCAACCGAAATATAGGAAGTCCATCGGCAATGGCGCGATGTTCTCGAGGGCTACGTGCACCGTATGGATTTTCGGCCATCCATGGCGACTTGACTTCGTCCCCTGCGGCGACGAAGCGCGTATCCTGGGAGAGAAGTGATTCGTAGTGGTGCGCGCGCTCTTCGACGTCGGTTTGAACATAAAGCTCTCCACTTGGACTAAGAAGTCTGTGGATCTCATCGAGCACTGTGGCGCCCATCACCAGGCGCTTTTGATGCCGCTTTTTCCACCATGGATCCGGAAAATGCAGGTAGACCACGCGGACGCTGTCGTCTGGGCCAAGTTTGGTCAGGGCAAATTTTGCGTCCTCTGCAAACACGCGTGCGCGCTTCGCATATCCCGCCTTTTCAAGCCGCCGATCAACGAGGGTTGCCCATTTCCGTCGAATTTCCAGACCGATGAGTGCGGCTTCTTTCGCCGCCTCCGCACGCTCGAGCAAAAACCCACCGCGTCCCGGGCCGATTTCGACCTCGAACCAATTCCCGGAGACGAGTGCTGTTAGTGCGATGTGCTCGCCTTCGGTAACTGGGGAGGGAATTCGGGGCGCGTCGTCGTACGGACGCGATTTCTTGAGGGGCGGCTGCATGCGCTTGCTGCATATGCGCGACGTCGTGCTTGATGGCAAGAGAAGGTGTCATCGTTTACCTTAGGACCGAAATCCTGTGGATTCGGATGCGGTAAAGAACAGTGGATGGAAGCGCTGGTTGGGACCTGCGTTCCTTGTCGTTGCGGTCATCGTGCTCGCGCGCATCACGCTTCGTTCAGTCTTTGCAAAGGTGGGCTTTGCCGCGGCGACCCTCGACGACGCGTACATCCATTTCCAATATGCGCGCGCGATCGCGGAAGGGCACCCGTTCCGTTACCAGGTTGGCGAGCCCATGACGAGCGGGGGCACAAGCTTGCTGTGGCCCGCGATGCTTGCGCCGTTTTATGCTGTGGGCTTTCGAGGTGACGCAATCCTCTGGCCCGCGTGGATCCTTTCGTATGCAGCGCTCGCGGGTCTTGCGTGGGAAGCGAAAGAAATCGCAAGGAAGATCACGGACGCAGCGCTCGGGTGGATGGCTTCCGTTCTCGTGCTGTCGTTTGGCGGTTTTTTGTGGTGTGCAGCAAGCGGGATGGAAGTCGTTCCCTTTGCGTATCTCCTCGCCCGGGCGCTGCGTCGTGTCAGCGAATGGAGTGAGAACGAACGCACAAGGGAGCGTCGAGGTCGCTACATCGAGCTTGTCGTTCTTGCGTTCGCTTGCGCGCTGATGCGGCCGGAAGGTGCCCTTTTTGCCCTATTCTTGACGGGGGTTGTCGCGCTCTTTCCGCGACGAACTCGCCTCGGGCGGGCGTGGGCGTTGTTGCCCGCCGCAGCGCCATTCGTAACGCCCATAGTGCTTTACTTGATCACCGGCCAAACGCGCTCGAGCACGGCGACGGTCAAGTGGCTTATCGGTAACCCCTACTACGTCGGTGGTGCGCTCGTATCGACGGTAGAGGGCAACGTTAAGGTGTTCTTTGGCACCCTGCTCAACGGCGAAGTGTGGTCGGCCGAGTTCATTCCAAAAGGCGCTACAGCTCTGCTTGTCATTGCGCTTGCAACGGTAATTTATGCCGGGTGGCGTGCGCGTACACCCGTTCGTGCGTTTGGCATTCTGCTTCTCGCGGCAATGATGTGCCTTCCGTGCACGTATTACTCGTTCCTTTGGAACCGGCTCCGTTACCTTTGGCCGTTCGCAACCGGATGGCTCCTTGCGCTTGTTACTCTTGCGTGGGCAGTCTCGGATGTGCTCGCGCATGTTACAAATAAAGCGCGCTGGATTTCGACGGCGCTTGCGGGTGTGTTTGTTGGATCTCTCGGCGCGAAACTCGATTGGGTGATTGACGATGTGGCTCAATCGGCGAGCGGAATTGCTCGCCAGCATGTAGCACTTGGGAAGTGGGCGCGCGGTCACCTTGAGCCGTCCGCGCGCGTTGGCGTAAACGACACCGGGGCCATCGCATATTATTCGAACAGAAAGACGTTCGACATTGTTGGTCTCACCACCGATAAGGAAGCGTCGTATTGGGTGGCGGGTCCCGCGTCGCGCTTCGAGCATTACGAGCGCTTGTATCGTGAACGTCCAGAGACATTACCCACGCATTTCATTGTCTATCCGGAATGGATGGCGCTCAATGTTGTGCTCGGCGAGTACCTTCATGAGGTGACCGTCACCGACTCAACGATCTTAGGCGGGACGACGA
>JAHFDX010000256.1 GCA_023248785.1 Myxococcales bacterium | reverse complement strand
GGTGGCGATTCGTCGAGCGTGCCCGCGGGAACGAGGACGAACTTGCCGTTGCGCGTGATCCAAGGGACCGCCGATCCGCACACGGAGCAGAACCCAGAGCAGAAGTGCTTCGCGGTGGGCAGCTCGAAGCGCTTGGCAAGAGCCTCGCCCTTGTCCCAGGCGAACTGTTCGACTTTGAACATCATGTTTGCGCAGTGCGCGCTGCCGGAGCGTTTGCGACAGCGGCTGCAGTGGCAGTATTGGAAGAACACTGCGGGAGGACGAACGATATAGCTGACCTGTCCGCACAAGCAGGAACCTTTGAACGTTTCTTCATTCATGGGTGAGCATCTCTGGGCAAAAGCCTCCTTATGGATCGTAGACGTCCTTCCGGTGACCGATTTTTACCACGACAACGCGCTCGTCTTCGATGATGAACACGACACGATAGTCACCGACCCGTAATCGCCGGCATCCCTTGAGACTGTATTGTAGAGGCTTGCCGAAGTGGATGGGGTGCACCGCAAGTTTTCGTTCAATCTCGAGCCGGACCCGCCGCCGCGCTGTTTTCGGTAGCGCTGGGATGTCCTCGTTGACGACGCTCTCGAGATACTCGACGCGATAGGTCACGCTCTACTTCCACGCGTCACGGTGCGAAATTCGGCGCTCGTGGTTGTTGAGGCGTTCGTCTGACCCACGAGAAAAATGGATGTCCTCTTCAAGCTCGAGGGCTCGCTCAATGAGCGTAAGGCTGACGGCGGCCACGGCCATGCCTCGCCGGCGTGCGAGGGTTTCCAGAGCGGCACTCACGCGCGAATCGGGGGAGATGCTGATTCGGTGTTTGGTTGTGGGCATCAAGAGTAATCGTAGCACCGGTGCAGCACCGCAGCAACGAGGGCTTGCGTGACGGACCGCTAGCGTTCACCCTTGATGACGTGCCGGGGTGGAGCGCCGGGGCGGACGAATATCGAGCCGCTTGCATGGTGCCAAGCGCCGAGGTTGCGGCGATGGGGATCCGACGGTACGTGTCGCTCAGCGGTTCACTGAGGAATCGCCGGTGTTGGGGGCGACTGCTCCACGATTCTCAACGGCACATAGCTGCCATCCGGCTCCCACCAGTAGGCGCCACCGCGTTTCAGAGCCAGTAGATTATCGGGGCCCTCGACCTTCATCTCCGTGCAACGCCCGGTGAGATTTCCTGTACTGCTCGTCGCCTGCAGCGTGAAGACGAGCCGGCCATTTATGGCTTCGTATCCTGGCAGGAAGAAGAAGGCGTCTTTCCCATACGTCCAAGCGAGGAAGTACTCATCCCTCCGATGCACGACGAACGGCGGCTCCGCAAATTGTGCGCCGGGTTTGGATGAGGAGCCTGGCGCAAAACTCCAATCGAGCCCAACGCACCCCGCGAGAAAGATCGCGGCTGCGGAAACGGCGAGGGACGTCCTTACGATGACGCTCATTGTTATGGCCATTCAACCAGAATGAAGACCTCACCGGGGACGACCTTCCTGCAGATGGCGATACTCCCCTTCGGATGCGTCTTGAACGCAGACGTGAGCTGACCAAGCGTTGCGCTGTGCACGTCCGGTGCGGCTAGGGCCCTCGCCCGGCGCCGATGATCTGATTACGGCTTCCACGCATCCGGCAGAGCGCAAACCTTTGCCAAAGGCAGACCGTCAACAGCGCGAAGGTTGTTAGTGGAAAAGCGACGAGCAGTACGAGAGCATTGGAGTCTCGATAGGTAACTCCCGTGAGAGCCGCGAGATTGAGCATGAAGTCCACGCATGCTGCGTAGATCGCGAGGCCCAGTTCGCGAAGTGCCGCGATCATGCGACCTCTGCGTGCCGCTGTCGTGCCCTTTCACGCTTCAAACTCTTGTGCTGCAGTAGAGCCGTGATCCAGAGGCCATAAGTTAGAACGGGCCAAGCGGTGCAGAAGACAAGTAGATTCGCGATGCCGTAGCCCGTTGGCGCGTCGTTGGAGACGACACGCCCAAGCGCGTAGAGACCTCGAATGGTAAAGCCGAACGCACCTGCATCGGACGTAAGCCAGTCAGGAAGTGATGTCTTATGACGGCATCCGTGGTTATGGCAATACCAGGTGCAACGGTCTGTCCGAAACGACTCTTGTGGAATCGTGCGCCTGAAGGACGGAGTGGGGCGGGCGTGAACGACTCCGAGGAAAAGAGCAGCGACGAGCGCAAGCGGAAATAGAGCGACGAGCGTCGAGCGCATCAAACCAACATATCGAATCATCGCGGATGAGGGAGAGACGGATGCGCTTTGCATGCAATGCTTCGGAGTGCCCTGATGAGGCAAAAAACTTCAGGCAGCTGGCGAAGGGACTTGGCTACTCTCGCCGCCCAAGGAAGGCACGCGCGTGAATCCTCGAATGAAGATCCAGCTGGTTCCGCCCACGGAGGGATGTAGAGAGAGCTTCTTGCGTGCGCTTCGTGAGTTCCGACACGAAGGTCTTCCGTGGTGGGTCGGAGGTGATCTCGAGGGCGTCGAACAGGATTTTGCCGCGTTCGTGGCAAGGAAGCTTTCAGACTCGAATCGAAGAACTGAAACGTTCATTCCCGCGACGCATCTATGGGCCGTGGCGGAAGAACAGTTCGTGGGGCGTATCTCCATTCGGCACGAACTGAACGATGTACTTCGCATCGAAGGCGGCCACATCGGCTACGACACCGTGCCGTCCCGCCGAGACCGCGGAGTCGCTACGGAGATGCTGCGTCAGGCGCTGCCCGTGGCTCGCACGCTCGGATTGACGTCAGTGCTCCTCACGTGTGACGACACGAATGCGGCCTCCATCCGCGTCATCGAGAGAAACGGAGGCTCGTTGCGGGAGACGAAGGCCGTTGATGCGAATAGAACTCTGAAGCGTTACTACTGGATCACCTTGTCATAGCAGCGCCATCGGATCGTCGAGCGACCGGAGATGATCCGACGACGGTGGCGGAGAGGTGCCTGCCGATGCGAAGCTACGGATGGGCAACGATCAAACGGAGTTGACAGTGGATCTCGGGCCGTTCACGCAAATGACCGTACTCTCGATCCCAGGCCCCAGACTGGATATCCGATGCAAGGTCACTGACGATTCGATTTTCCGTTTCGGGCGACAGGAATCCCCAGGCCGATTGCGATTTTCTTATTTCCTTCTGCAAAAACGCCTCGGGCCGAGCATAGAACGCATCCTGAAAGCCGTCCGTGCAGTCTATGGGCACGGCGATCGGGCGCACTTCACACCGTTCACCCAAAACGTCGGTGATGGACGAAATACGACCGTACCGAATGCGTTCCACATCGACGAGCTCGGGTGCGTAGTCGCCCATCCAGAACTCTGTGGGGGCTTCGGGATCGAACGTGAGGATTACGACGTGGCTTCGGGTGACACGGCGGATTTCGCGGAGGCAGCGTGAGCGATCCTTCCAGTGGTGAACGGTGAGGATCGCCATGGCCGCATCGAATGCATCATCATCAAAGGGGATGGCATCGGCTGTACCGATTAACGCTGGAGCGAGCTTTCGCGGTCGCTGCTTTCTCATCGTTTCGGAAGGTTCGAGCGCAACGACGTGTCGATCCAACGGCTCGTACGAACCCGCTCCGGCGCCCACATTCAACACCGTCCTTCCGTCGCCGAGGGCGGAATGGATGGCGTCTGCGATGCGAGGGTCAGCCTTCCGAACTTCGGAATAGAGCTGACCGCCTTTGTCATAGTCGAAGCTCGGATCGCCGATTTTCATGTACGTACGCTTTTTTGGCGGAACCTTTTGGAGAGGGAGAGCCGGCTTCGTCGCTTCTACGCTATCGCATGCTGCGCAGCTTGGCGGGGGTGGAGTGGATGCATATCGAACTGCGTGCATGGTGCCGACACCCGAGGTTGTCGCGGTGTTCGAGGCTGCGGAGAAGTGGGCGGCTTGAGGCCCCGTACCGTTACTCTGAGTTGAATCCGATGCGGCGCTTAGCTGGCACAGGCGGTGCCATCAACTCCCGGATGGCGTCGAAGACGACCTTGAACTGCGCGTCGTACTTCTTCTCCATCGCGACCATTTTGCGGGCAAGGTCTGCGTGCGTCGCCAAGATGCGCCGAAGTCGGACGAACGTGCGCACAACTTCGATGCTCACTTGAATTGCCCGAGGGCTTCGCAGTACCGCCGAAAGCATCGCCACGCCGTGCTCCGTGAATGCGTAGGGAGCTTTTCGCACACCGCCCCAACTTGAAGTCACAAATTGTGACCTCAAGATTCGCGCCTCCTCCAGTGTGAGTTGAAACATGAAATCTGCGGGAAAACGCTCGATATTGCGCTTCACGGCTTGGTTCAGCACCTTGACCTCCACGCCGTACAGCTTCGCGAGGTCGTGGTCCAGCATCACCTTCTCGCCACGCAAAAAGAGGATGGTGCTGGTGATTCGGTCGGCGAGGACGAGGGCGTTTTTTCTCATGGGGGAACACGACTCTCAGAAACCGGCAACGACGGCGTCGACGGCTGAATCCAGCGTAGCGCGCCCATCGAGATAGGGTTGCCATGCTCGGACGAGCACGCGAAGAGTTCCCGCGGCAGCACCATCGAAGATGTGGTGCTCTGGGCGCTCGGCATACGGAACGTAACTTGGACCAAGGCGTTCTCTCGCTACGTGCCCCGCCGTATAGAAGAGGACGAAGTGCCACAGTCCGCGGGGCATAGACCGTCCTTGGCGCTTCGCGGAAGCGTCGAAGAGCCCCTGAACGCGGTCCACCAAGAGGTGCGAACCTTCATGAAAAATCATCTCGAGCCCGGACTCACCTGTGTAGCCGGAGTCCTCACTTGAAACGATGATGAGCGGGGCATGGGACCCCTGAAACGGTGGCTCGCCAATCGTGCTCGCTCCGAATGGCGGAACGACAGGAGCGACCTCCACGTCGACCGGTGCACTGGGCCACGGCGTCTCATAGAGTGCGACGAGCCGCTTTACGAACCACGCCCCGTGCTTGGCGACCCATGACCGTATCGCCTCGACGTAGGCTCTATCGGCGCGTTCATGCGCCGGCCAGAAGTTCGTTCGGTAAACGGGCGCAGCGTTACCCAGAAGCGTTTTCCAATCGGCGGCGAGGCCAAGGCTCGTATGCAACGCTGGGTCATTCCCACACGCCGTGAAACCGCGCACGGCATCCATGAATTCGTCGGTGAATGTGTTGCGCGTCGTGAAGCGCCTACCGTAGTAAGCGAGCGCCTCGCGCCAAGGAGCCGTGTCAGGCGCTGCGAGATTGGCCATTGGAGCGACGCTGTGGTGCGCGAGGCTCTTCGGGCCTTCGAATCCAGGCTTAGGCAAGAGTGATTCGTGAATGAGAACCTGATGTAGATTCGCCCAGAAACCGATGCGGAAGCGGAATATCTCCGGAGTGATGATGGCCGGCGGAGGTGGGCGCGCGGGCAACGATTTCTTGCCCGCCGCGCAATCGAGCGCAAGAACGCCCGCAAAGCACGCGGCCAAAACGATGATTCGCGTCAGCCTCGCGCCCATGGGTACAAGCCTTTCTCGTGTTTGCTTCCACGCTCCGGCATCAAAGGTCGCATCGGGCAGTTCATTTTTTTGGCACCTCGCCGACGAGGTCAACCTTTAGCCAGGTGTACGCAGCCATCGTGGTGGACTCGTCGTCGCGCAGAACGAGAACGTTTCTGAAGACGGGTTCAACGCCCCAGCTTTTCTCAAACAGGGGGCGTCCTGAAGTTGAAAGTGAAGATGGGGCTCGCTCGAATTGCCGAAGTTCCCGCACAACCCCAAGACGTACTACGTCGCGCCCGGCGTCAACTTCTCAAACTCGCGCAGAGAGCGGACGAACTCTACGTTTCGCAGTCCCCGCACGATCAACGTCGCTTGCTCAACGTCGTCGTATCGAACTGCACCTTGAAGGACGGAACCGTCGAACTCTCTTTACGAGAGCCCGTCGGCCTTCTCGCCAACATCTCAGAGTCCAACAACTGGCGGAGAGGGAGAGCCGGCTTTGCCGCACCTACGCTAT
>JAHFDX010000255.1 GCA_023248785.1 Myxococcales bacterium | reverse complement strand
CATCGTGAGCGCGCCCCCCCCGCCATGTCATCCTGAGCTCGCACCGGCCTTTGGCGGGATGGTTGGGAAAGGACATGACGCTCAGCTCAAATCACCAATGTTCTCATGCCATGTTCTTAGGAGCGACCCGAGGGGGCGCTTAGGATGACATGAGTCACCACGGAAGCTCGTCACCATTCATCCGAACAAACCGTCCAGACGTTTCAAGCGTGAGGCGATCGATCTGCTCAAGGATCCCCTTCGCGGAATCCGACGGCTCGGTTGTTCCGTTGTATCCTGTCATGCGCGTTCGCACGTACCCGGGGTGAACAAGCAACACCGATACGCCCGTCGCCTTCAAATCGCGGGCAAGCGAAACACCGGCCATGTTCACTGCGGCTTTGCTCATTCGATAGCCGTAAAAGCCGCCAGATCCGTTGTCGGCAATCGACCCCATGAGGCTTGTGATGATGATCACCTTGCTGCCGCGTCCCAAATTCGAACGAAGGTGGCGGGTGAGCATGAGGGGGCCCAACGCGTTCACTTCGAACTGCAAGCGTAGATCCTGAAGATCGAGCGATTCGAAGTCATCCGCCACAAGAACACCCGCATTGTGGATGAGTATGTCGATCGGCGTTCCCCGCAGGCGTTCGCCGAGCGAAGAAATTGATTCGAGGTTGTGCATCTCCACACCTGATTCGACCAGCAAATCGAGCGATGACAACTCCGGGCTGGGCTCGCGGCACGTCGCGATGACTTGCGTGCGGCGTGCGGTGAGTTTTCGTGCGAGCTCGAGACCAATACCTCGGCTTGCTCCTGTGACAAGAGCTGTAGTCATGATCTCTTGTCTACCCGAGCTGTGCCTGCAGTCGAGCGTTATGGAGGTGGCTGGGCGTAACCCGATTGGCTCGGGAATGGGTTCGCAGTGTCGCGCCATTCTGCGCCTCGTGGGTGAAAAATGGCTGCCGCAATCACGCCCACGTTACGAGGACGGCCTGTCCGTGAGGCGTATGAATCGTCGGTTGCGCCAAACCGAAAAGAGGCCACGCCCTGATCACTTTGGCGAAACCCATCAATGTTCAGGTTTTCGTGGGCATTGATGACGTATCCGCGATGATGGAGGTCAGCGTCCTCTCCGCTGATCACATCCACCCCGTCGACGCTGACAACGACTTCGACGGGCCATGGATTCTCGTTCGCGATGGCCACTCGGTAGCTCGCGCCAAGAGTGCCTACTGCCCACAACTCGCCCCCAATCCAACTTGCGGGGAACCTTCGTCGCGAGCTGCCCTCGAGCGCAAGGCGCACGTTGGTTTTTCTTGCGTAAAGGTCCGCTTGCGCACTTGGACCCCAGTTCGAGGTGCGCCGCCTCACGCCGGCCCAATCGTCGTAGCGCACTTGAAGTAGATCGGCGGCGCTGGCACTTGCGCGCTCGAAGGACGTCGTTACTACGGGCGAATAGCGATACTCGCCCCACGACGTTCCAAGACCACGCGATGGCGGGGGGGTGACGCCGGCTGTTGGGGCCTGGGAGGGCTCGGGCGCCGACCACCCGCGTTCGGATAAGTGGCTTGGCTGATTCGGAGCGGCCGAGCCCGTCGCGTCGCTCGAGGACACGGTTGGTTCCGCATATCCCGGCGCGGAATGAGGTGATCGCACCGGGCCGTGGTCGCCACCACAACCGTTGAGCAAGAACGCAGTTGCTAGAAGAAAACTCGGGAGGGTCGCGCTTCGCATGCCCGAGTAACGCAGTACGTACGCTGGGCTTACACATAGTTCAGCTCAGCCTTGGTCGGCGAAATTAATATTTAGTGTATAGTGACACTTGACACTTTGCACTATTTCCGAGTAACCTCATCGGGTGGTCTCGGTTGTCGACACATGGGCAAAACAGTCGCGTTTTGTACGCGAGCTTCGCGATCGCGCCCTTGTCGTGCGTCGCGATGTGGCCATGGTTGCGCGGGACCTGCGAGGCACGCGACCTCCTCCCTTTCATGAACGAGTGGCGTCACGCAGGGAGGCGCACGCACAGCACACGCTTGCCGCGCGTTCCGTTCGGGTCGTCGAATGCGTGCATGAGACGGATGACGCGGTGTCTCTGGTTCTCGAAGATCTAAGGGGAGCACCGTTTGTTTTTCGCCCCGGTCAGTTTTTTACTGTTTGCGTTCGCGTTCGAGGTGAACTCGTGCGGCGCGCCTACTCGGCAAGCAGCTCGGCTCTCGAGCCTTCTCGCCTTCGGCTCACCGTCAAGCGCGTTCCCGATGGCCTTGTGTCGAACCTGCTCAACGAGCTCCACGAGGAAGCGGCGCGTGGTTCAAGGCTCGAACTTCTTGGACCGTCAGGCGACTTCATACCTTCGCCGTCGACGACGCCGCGCACACTGCTTCTGGTTGCGGGCGGAAGCGGGATCACGCCGCATCTGTCCATTTTGCATACGCTCCTTGTGCGTGAACCACAGACGCGTTTCGTGCTGATCGATGGCAATCGCAAAGAGCAAGATATCCTCTTTCGGGCCGAACTCGACGCACTCTCGAGGCAATATCCAAATCGTATCCACATTAGTTACGTTTTGGAGAGCCCGACCGATTCGTGGGGCGGAGGGGTTGGCGTTTTGGATCAGGCGACGTTTCTGAAAGAGCTCGATCGCTCAGAGATTCGCCAGGGCGAGAGCGTTGAGGCTCTTCTGTGTGGTCCTGATGCCATGATGCAAGCGGTGCGTGCAGCCCTGCTTTCCCGCGGGTGGGACGCTCGTCGTATTCGCGAAGAGCGTTTCTTCGCATCGCATGCACCGCGTTCGAACGAGCGCGATCAAAGCACGCCCCACCGAATGACCGTGATTCATCAAGGGATCTCGCGTGACATCGCCGTCTTGCCCAATCAAACGTTGCTGGAGGCGGGCGTCGCTTCGGGCGTGGCTATGCCGTATTCGTGCGCACTGGGTGGATGTGGTGCGTGCAAAGTGAAGTGTGTGGAAGGGAATGTGGTGATGAGCGAACCGAATTGCTTGCTCGATAAAGAGCGCAATGATGGTTACGTATTGGCGTGTGTCAGTTTTGCGGCATCTTCGGTGCGCGTGGAGCTTCCGTGATGGGCGCTGCAGCGAAGCCTACCCCAACCGATCATCCCTATAGGATGCGCGATCTTTGTGATCGCACCGGTGTTCCCAGGCAAGCGATCCACTTTTACATCCAACAAGGTTTGCTTCCCGAGGGCCGGAAAACGGGGCGCAACATGGCGTATTACGGCGACCCGCACGTCGAACGCATCTTGCTCATAAGGCGGCTGCAACAAGAGCGCTTCTTGCCTCTTCGCGCGATCCGGGCCGTCATCAGTGGCGAAAGCGGAGCCTTCACGCCGGCGCAACAACGTTTGATAGGTGAGGTCAAGGAACGTTTAGACAAGAGTCTCGTGCGTGCGGAGTCAGCCGAGGGCGTAAGCGTAAAGGAGCTTTTGCTACGCACAGGGATGGATCGTCAGGACTTCGATGAGATGGTCAGCTCCGGTCTCTTTGCAACACGACAAGACGAGCACGGTCGCTTCTTTATGCGCGTAGATGACATTTGGATGCTCGAGTTGTGGACCGAGGTGCGCGCAGCGGGTTTCACGCGCGAGCTTGGATTTACGCCGGCGGTTGCGCTTTCCATTCATGAAAAGGCGATTAGCGGAATGTTCGAACGTGAAACAAGCGTGCTCCTCGATCTGCTTCAGGGCACGCCTGCGTCCGAGATTGCAAAAATGGTGGAGCTCGGGTTGCCCATCATTCACCGCTTCATGGTGCGCTACCACGAGACCAAGGTTCGAGATTTTTTTGCAGCCATGGGGTGAGCGCTGCGCGGAGAAACGCAATGATCGATACAACAAAGCTCACTCATCTCTTGCCTCCAAAGATGCGCGATCGCGTCGATGCCTACTTGGAGATCTTAAGTTTGTTCAGTCATGTTCGCGACCCGCGCGTGATGGCCGCGATGGCCCCGTCGGGCGTGCGAGGACTTATCTTTCGGCGAGGGAAGCAGGGCGTGCCGACGAAGATGCCAGCCTCACATGCGGTGCATTTCGACTGGACGTACCCGTCAGACATGCCCGAGATGCACGCGCTCTATGTGCGCGCAAAACAAGGTCAATGGGACGGGGACACGTACTTGCCGTGGCACACAAGCGTTGATCCACTCAATCCAGAAGTGCCACTTTTGCCTGCCGAATTCATTGATTTTGAGGCCATGCGCACGGCGTTCGGAATTCGGCTCAGTGCCCGTGAGCAACAAAAGTTTTTGTACAGCATGGCCACATGGACGCTCTCGCAGTTTCTTCATGGCGAGCAAGGAGCCCTCTTTGCGGCGGCTCAAGTAACCGAGGCCGTGCAGTTTTTCGACGGCAAACTCTACGGTGCAACGCAAGTCATGGACGAGGGCCGGCATGTCGAGGTGTTTCACCGCTACCTCGATGAGAAGCTGCACCGGGTCTACCAAATCAACGACAACCTCTTTGTCATCATCGATTCGTTAATGACGGACTCGCGCTGGGACATGAAGTTTCTCGGCATGCAAATCATGATCGAAGGCCTTGCGCTGGGAGCCTTCGGCAGTTTGTACAAGATGACCAAGGAGCCGCTTCTTCGCGAGCTGTTGAAGATGGTGATCCAAGATGAAGCGCGTCACGTTCACTACGGTGTTCTTGCGCTACGCGAACACATTGCCAAGGAACTGTCGGAGAGCGAGAGACGTGAGCGGGAAGACTGGGCGTTCGAAGTCGCGCTGCTCATGCGCAATCGGTTCTTGGCGTATGAGGTGTACGAGGAGTGGTTCGAAGGGCTCGTTTCGCGCGAGACGTGGCGAAGGTTTGCCTCGGAGGTGCCAGGCATGCAGCACTTTCGCCAGGTCATGTTCTCGAGGCTCGTTCCCAATTTGCGCGAGATTGGGTTGATGTCGCCGCGCATTCTTTCGCACTACGACAAGGTTGGCCTCATGAAGTATTTTGGCGGCCAAGCGGCCGACCGATTAAGCGGCGAACAATACCTGAGAGAGCTGGATCTCGCCGCCTGAAACGAGCGCTACACTCCCAACGTGGCGCACATTCTCCACCAGGTTGTCGAAGAGCCGCACGAGTGCTCGTACCTACCGAGCGAGAGTGCTCAGCTTGAAGTGATGGTGCTCCAGGGTGTCGCCGCGTTTGAACTCGAGGCTCTTCTCGAGCGCGGTTGGCGACACTTTGGCGCCGCATTTTTCAGGCCCGCGTGCATCGACTGTTTCGAGTGCATCACGCTCCGCGTATTGGCTCAGGAGTTTGAGCCGAGCGCCGGTCAAAAGAGAGCCATGCGCGTTGCGGCGAGTCGCTTCCGTCGTGAAGTGGGGATGCCGCGCGTCGATGCGGAACGGCTCGCGCTTTACAGCAAGTGGCACGCCTCGCGCGAACAAGCTCGCGGTTGGGAACCAAGTGTTTACTCGCGCGACAGCTATGCGCGCGATTTCGCGACGCCGCATTCGTGTGCGCGTGAAGTCGCGTATTACGACGACTTTGCTGGAGGCAAGCTTGTCGGCCTCGGCCTTTGGGACGAGCTTTCGCACGGCAAGAGTGCCATTTATTTTTTCTATGACCCCGACATCCGAGGTGTTTCGCTTGGGGTAGCGAACGTGGTCGCAGGCATCGACGACGCACGCCGCGCTGGCCAGCCCTATGTGTACCTTGGCTATTGGGTCGGAAAATGTGATTCGCTACGATACAAATCGCACTACCTTCCGCACGAACTTCTTGTCGGGCGGCCAGGCCTCGCCGAAAAGCCAACGTGGATTCGAGCTACTTCGCCTTCGTTCGGCAAGCCTTGAGCGTGCTGTTCGACACTCCGTTGCACTCTTCGGTGCCTCCGTCTGTGCCGCCGGTGCAGTCCGACTGCACCGTGCAGATCTTCAGGCACTTTACGATGTTGCTTGTGTCGTTCGCGCACACAAGGCCGCTTTGGCATTCGGTATCGGTCTTTCCTTCGACGACGCAGGCGTCTCCCTTGGCGCCTTGGGAGCTGCAAGCAATCC
>JAHFDX010000254.1 GCA_023248785.1 Myxococcales bacterium | reverse complement strand
GCGAAGCGTGCCCCTTGGTTTTTGCCTCAGCCTCTTGTCCACGGTTGTGCTCGTTAACTGTGCCGATTTGGAAAATGCGGCGTCGACGGCGATTTCCGATAGCGAGTCCGAATTGGGACCGGGCGATGTCGAAGGGTTTTCCGAAGCTCTAACCACATACAAATACGCAACGACATGCATGCCTATCCCGGCGCTTACGCCGCTCGCCAAGCCGTCCATCACCGTCTCGCTCGATGGGCTCACCCTGCACCTCAAGGACCTCGGAGGGACCTTCGACAAGGTTTACAAGGTTGGGCCCGGGCAGCTCGAAGGCGGCAAGAGCCTCACACCAACAAGTACTAGTACGTCAACCGGAACCTTTTACACGGGCACCAGCACGACCGAAGTGAAAGACAGCGCGTGGGGCTACTATTACCCGTGTCGCTTTTGGTGGACCGATCCGGATACGGGGAACAAGTCACCCGTGTTTGCAGGTCTGCCGTTCATTCGTCTCCAGGGCCCGTCGAGCACAGGGTACGGAATTCACGGACCGATCGACAACTACGACACGCCAAGCGGTGGAACGCTACGACGCGGATACGTTTCGCATGGCTGCATGCGCATGGAGGCTGCGGACATCGTGGAGGTGTACGCGCTCATCAAGGGACGCTCGAAGACGCCGGTCAAGGTTCAGCAAGAGATCGAGCGGCGCGACGACGGAACGGCCGTCGACGTGAGCGACAAATGGGTTGGCGCCGAATGCAAAACAGACGCCGAATGCAACTACACCGGCGGCAGCTGTCACGTCCCGTCTGGCGCAACAATTGGAACGTGCACCGCGAGCTGCACAAAGACCTGCGCAGATAAAACTGGCGAGGCAACCACGTTCTGCCAATCAATGACGGGCTCATCGACTGGCCGTTGCGTACTTCAGGCGTCGACGACATACAATGATAGCTGCCGTCGCTATCGTGGACGGCTCGACTACGAAAACGTGACGCGACCCGATAAGTCCAAGAGTGCATACGTGTGCTCCCCCGACTGATCCCATCTCGATGAGACAAAAAGCTGACGTCGTTTCCTTCCCTCGCCCTTCGGAGGCGACACTCAAGCGAATGCTCGACATGCTTCGGCCGTTGAAGACGTTCGCGCGTCCCCACTTTCAAGGGCTCGATCGCATCACAGAGGCACGGCCCGTTCTGTTTGTCGGCAATCACACGCTCTTTGGCCTGTTGGATCTGCCGTTTATGTTCGCGGAGCTCTATCGAAAGAAGGGCATCTTTTTGAGATCGCTCGGCGATCACGTCCACTTCAAGATCCCATTTTGGCGCGAGTGGCTAGCGCAAATTGGCACCGTCGACGGCACTCGCGAGAATTGCAGCGCACTCATGCGCGCGGGCGAAGCGATCTTGGTGTTCCCTGGCGGAGCGCGAGAGGTGGCCAAGCGTCGCGGTGAGAAATACCAGTTAGTATGGGGGGATCGCATGGGCTTTGCGAAAATGGCCCTCCGTCACGGATGCACGATTCAACCGTTCGCCGCCGTCGGCATTGAAGATGCGTTTGAAATCGTGCGAGACGCCGAAGATTTTTTCGCAACACCGCTTGGGCGCATCGCATCGAAACTCGGCCTGCGGCACGACTTCGTCCCTCCACTTGTTCGAGCCGCCCACGGAGGAATGCCGCGTTTCGAACGTTTGTACTTCGCATTCGGAGACCCAATTCCGCCAAAAGGGTCGGCCTCAAACGAACGCGACTGTCGACGCGCGCGTGATGCGACCAAACACTCGATCGAAGGACTCATCACGGAGCTTCGCGACGTTCAACGCCGCGATCCAAATCGCTACGTGGTGAATCTGGGGCGCAAGCGCACGTAACCTATTTGTCGCACTCCACACACACAACCGCCGTGCTGTCATCAAAATGGCACGAGTTCACCCGTTTGAAACACAAGAGACGACCCTCCGTCACCAATACGTCGAGAAGCCGTTTCGCGATGTTGCACCGGTGTTTGCGTTGCCGTCGCAGAACTGCCACGCGCGCTCTGTACTCTCGGGTTCAATGCAGCGAACGCTGTACTATGCCGAGCACGTCGATCCTTCGAGCGCGAAACGCTGGCGCAACGCGTTCATCTTTGCGTGTCTCGCATTCAGCGGAGGGATTTTTACGCTCGCGAAGCTAGCGCCCCGCTCCTTCAAACAGGCGTTCATGGGATCGTCTGAAGTCGAGGTTGCTCTCGCGCTTCCGCCGGAGAAGATAGAAGCGCCGCAGCCTCCCCCCGAGGTTCCAAAACACGTTGTAACGGCAGTTGCGCGTGCGCCATCGCAAGCGAAATCGGCCCGGCCTGTCTTTGGCGATCCCACGGCACCACTTGCGCCAGACGGTGACCTGCCAAACTCGCGACATGGCTCAATGGACGGCGTTCCGTGGGGCGACGGCAACGGTGCAGCACCTGCTGCGCCAACGGCGGAGCCTGCTCTACCGAAGCCGGAGGGGCCGCGAAACATTGACGAAAATGTAACACCTCCTGTGGCTGTTTCCCGCGCCATGCCCACCTACCCGGAAAACGCACGCGACCAGGAAGCAACAATCGTTGTGAAATTTGTCGTGAGCGAGAACGGTGCCGTTTTAGGACCTCGTGTCTTGAAAGGGCATCCGCTCTTTGACGCAGCCGTGTTGGCAGCGGTTGCGCAGTGGAAGTTCAAGCCAGCAGTGTTCGAAGGTCGACCGGTCGCGGTCTATCGAGTTGTAAGCATCCCGTTCGTCCTGGCCAAACGAGGTTCGTAATGAATGATTTTAATCCACTGCATCTCTGGGCTTCGATGGGGCCGGTTAGCAGGGGCATCGCGCTTTTGCTTTGCGCTATGGGGATTGCGAGCATCACCATAACGATGGAGCGAGTGCTTGTGCTTCGAAAGGCACGACTGCTCGACGCCGAACTTGCGATGCGCGCGCAAGCCATGTTGGACGCGCGAGATTATTCAGGCGTCGAAACGCTCATGCGACAGGAGATGTCGAGCCCGATGGCGCGGGTGCTCGGAACTGCGTTGCGCAGGTACATCGATGATGTTGAGCATGATGTCGAGCACGCAGACGTTGCCGACGCGGCCCAAGCAGCACATCGCGAGGGCACGCGTCTTTTGGAATTTGTCGCACTCGATCTGCGTCGCGGAATGGGCGTCCTCGCGTCGACCGGATCCGTGGCCCCATTCGTGGGCCTTCTAGGAACCGTCGTCGGTATCATTACTGCGTTTCAAGGCATCGCAAAAACAGGCTCGGGCGGACTCGGAGCAGTCTCTGCGGGTATCGCGGAAGCGCTCGTGGAAACGGCGCTTGGCTTGGTGGTTGCGATTCCAACGGTCGTGTTCTTCAATTCGCTGAACGCCTCGGTAACGAAACACGAACAGCGACTCGCCCTCGCGCTTGGCAGCTTGAGCGAAGATCTGAGGTTACGCGTGCCTCGCCGTAATCGCATCGACTCGCAGGACACCTCCCAGGACGATGATGAAGAAGTCGCTGCCTGAACCCGACATGAACGTCACGCCGCTCGTTGACGTGGTGCTCGTGCTTCTCATCATCTTCATGGTGGTAACGCCGGCGCTCGAGTCAAAGGTAACGTTGCCTACCGCCAGGTCGACAAGTCCAGCGGATCCCAACGCGGAACCGATCGTCGTTTCTATCTCAGAGACGGGCGTCATGTCTCTCGGCGAGCACGAGTATCCGGCTGAGGAACTGGAGTCGCGCGTTCGTACTATGCATGACGCCCACCCCGAACGGCGCGTCCTTGTGAAGGGTGATCGCCGGGCGACGTATGGAATCGTAGCTCGCGCGATGGACCGCCTTCAACGCATCGGGGTTCACAACGTGGGCCTCGCCGTCAAGGGCCCACAAGAAGGAAAGTCGTAGCCATGCACGGCCCAGTGACCAGGAGCAAATACTCGCATCCATCGATGAACGTGACACCGCTCGTCGACATCGTGCTTGTGCTCCTCATCATCTTTATGGTGATCACGCCACTGCTCAACCGCCACATGGAAATCAAGCTGTCTAAACACGCGCGAAACTCGCAAACCGACGAAGAGCAGCCCGAGCAGCCCCCGATGGTGCGTATTCGAGCAAACGGTCGGCATCAGGTGAATGATCGGGAACTTGGGGCCGCCGAAGTACGCGGACACATCGAGACCCTCCTCAAAGACCGAGAGGAGCGCAAAGTTCGCATCTTTGTCGATAGCGACACTACCTATGACGAGGTCGTTCATGTGCTCGACGAAACACGGGCTGCCGGAGCTTCCGATCTGATTCTCGAACCGCAACGTCAGCTATGACCCGAACGTTTCGTTCGCTCGCACTCGCAAATATATTCCTCGCTGTTACATTATTCGCAGCAAGGGCCTTCGCAAGTGACGCAAGAGCTTCCGACGGGACAGCGGCAGGACATGCCGAAGACGAAGGGGCCGTTGAGGGCACCGTTGTCTCGCGCAGACCGAATGGTGAGCCTCTGATTGAAGCCCTGGTTGAAGTCGTTGGGCAGAGCGTTCGCGTCGCAACGGACATGAACGGCGCGTTTCGAATTCAAGTGCCACCGGGCGTGTACGAACTTCGGGCATTCTATGAGCTACACAAGAGTCGGCGTCTCAAGGCGATTGTTGTTCGCAAGGGGAAGGTCACTACCGTCAAGTTTGCACTGGAACCCGAACGTAACGCCGTTGAGGAACTCCCTCCGATTGAGACCGAGCCCGAACGCGCGTCCGAGAAGGCCCAACTCGTTTTGCGCAAGAAGGAAGCCTCCGCGAGCGATCGCATCGGTGCGCGCGACATCGCAAAATCGCCCGATCGAAATGCGGCCGACGTTGCGAAGCGTCTCGTAGGCGCAAGCATTGTGGACGGACGATATGTCTACGTTCGTGGGCTTGGTGAGCGTTACACGAACGCGACGCTCGATGGCATTCCGCTTCCAAGCCCGGAGCCCGATCGACAGGCCGTTCCGCTCGATTTGTTTCCTTCACTCGTTCTGTCGGGTCTAACCATTCGAAAGACCTTTGTCCCCGACATGCAGGGCGACTTCGCGGGCGGAAGCATTGGCATCACCACACGTGATATGCCGACCAAGTTCTCGTTTCAAATCGTCGGATACGGCGCGTTTAACACACAGACGACCACGTTCTCTCGTTTGACCTATCCAGGCGGTGGTCTTGATTGGCTTGGTGTCGACGATGGGACACGTACATTGCCGGCAGAGATTCCGAGACGACGCGTCGATCGAATTTTGCCAGACGGGACCGTAAATTCGCACCTCACCGAATATGGCAAGGCCATCAATCGCCCCATGGGCACAACGCGTTCGTTCACGCCTCCACATCACTCGTTGTCGCTCGTGGTTGGCGACACGCTTAGAAGTGCGAAATACGGTGACCTCGGATATCAACTCGCCACCGGGTACACCCATCGATACGCGCGCCGCACCGAAGAGCTTATTCGCACCTATGCACCGCAGGCAGACGTGCCCGGATCGTTACGATTGCTCAACGATTATCGCGGTGAAACGGGCTCAGACACCGTTGCATGGAACGGGTTTGGCTCGCTCGCTTGGGCACCGAACAAGACGAATAAGTTGACGGCGCTTTGGCTGTATTCGCGTCAGGCAGAGAATGAAACGCGGCACATCGAGGGCTACAACGAGGAACGCGCGGCCAACATCAGCGACACGCGCCTTCGATTTCTTTCACGCGCGTTGTTGTTTAACGCGCTGCGTGGCGAGCACCAATTTGAAAAACTGAATCGCGCCGAGTTCACATGGTATGGCTCGTTCGCGCGCGCGTCCCTCTCGGAACCCGATACGCGCGAAACTGTGTACACCCGTGATGCAACGTTTGGATGGGATTGGACCGAGGCCACGCTAAGTGGATCGCACTTCTTCGCAGAACAATCCGAGCGCACGCTGTCAACGGCAGCGGATTGGAAGCAGCCGTTGAGTAAGAGCGTGTCGCTGAAGTTCGGAAGTTTGCTCACCGCGAAGACGCGAACATTTGCGGCACGCCGCTTTCGATTTCAGCGCGCGCGAGGAGC
>JAHFDX010000253.1:1102-6061 GCA_023248785.1 Myxococcales bacterium | reverse complement strand
CCAAAGGCTTCCCCTTGTGCCGCAATCACGCGCACAGCGTGCCCCTGCTGTTCGAGCTCGCGAACGTCTGCTGCGACAAAGTGACCCGAGGGGTCTCCTGCGTACGCCGGATAACTCGTCGTTACGACTGCAATGCTCACCGATGGCCCCGCTTAGCTCCTCGCACCATGAAAGCAGTGATATGTCTGACAAGTATGGGCGCGCCGAAGGAAAACGTTCGCATCGAAGGTCGGGTTTTGTTCCTAACGGAAGACGCGTCGCTCCTTTGCGCGCAACTCGATGGCCAAGACCTCGAGTTCGATGCCGAACGTCCTCTCCTTAACAATATCTCCACGGATGAAATGACCCCTGGTTGGGTTTGTTACTACTACGACGAAACGCTCGCTCGATATTGCCTGGTCGGCTTGCGCGGAGGAAACATTAAGACGGATGCCGTCAAAAATGGGGGCTTCGGTGTGATCGTAAGTGGGATCTCGAAGGGCTGTGGCTCAAGTCGAGAGACGGCTCCGTACAGCGAACTCAAGTCGGGTATCAAGCTCGTCATTGAGAAAATCTACCGCCAGAACTCCCAAAATATCGGCCTGCTGACAAGCACCGATTTTGGTCTTATTGCCCGCATTCGTGCAGGCGAATCAATTCCGATGGAAGAGTTCACCTGTGGTCTCGATCCCATCAGTGCTTCGATCGTCGAGCACGGCGGGTTGTTCGCCTACAACAAGGCGCGCTTCGCAGGTCAAACGTCGCCGCCGAACATTGCGACGCCTGCCCACCCGCAGACGCTCGCCGAAAAAATTCTTGCAGCACACGTCATCACGGACGCTAAGAACGACAAGGTCGGCGTACCCGCGGTCAAACCGGGCGACGCATTTTTCGCGCGTTGCGATGTGCGCTTCTCACACGAGTACGTAACACCCATGGCCGAAGCCATCTTCGTCTCGGCGCTCGGAGCGCATGCGCGCGTGACCGATCCTGAAAGCGTATTTGCCTTTCGTGACCACCTCACGTTTCTCGATCTCGTGATGCCCAAGGCCCATCGCGATATGGGCCTTAAAGACCAAGCGGAGAAGCTTGCGAAGGTGCAACAGAGCTTTACGGAGCGTCATTCGATCAAGCTTTACGGCGAGGTGCATCGCGAGGGTCGCTTGGTCGGCAGTGAGGCGATCTGTCACAACAAGGTGATCGAAGAGATCGCGCTGCCCGGCCAACTCGTTCTCGGCACCGATTCGCACACGTGCATGGCCGGAGCGCTCGGGTGTTTTGCGTTTGGTGTTGGCTCCACGGATATGGCTGCGGCTTGGCAAACGCGCGATGTGCGCGTGACCGTTCCAGAGTCCGCGCGATTTGTGCTTCGCGGATCCTTGAAACCGGGGGTCTGCGCAAAAGACGTCATGCTCTACCTTTTGAGCTTGCCTTTTTTCCGCACGGGCGAAGGTATTGGCAAGGTGATGGAGTTTGCGGGCGACGGTGTGGCGTCCCTAAACCTCGACGAGCGAGCGACCCTCACCAACATGGCGGTCGAGGCTGGCGGGTTCACCGGCATCATCGAAGCCGATGAGCGCGTCGTTGAGTATCTCATGCATCAACGCGGTCTTGTTGGGGATGAGGTGAGGCGGCGCATTGTGCGTGCGGATGCCGGCGCTTCCTACTCAGCCGTTTTCGATGTCGACCTTGCGACGATTGAGCCGATGATTGCGACTCCCGGAGATCCACGAAACGGAATCCCGCTTGCAAGCCTTCGCGAAGCATCTGGCGGCGCGGATGTGCGCATCCAAATCGCGTACGGCGGCTCGTGTACCGGCGGAAAAAAGACAGATATGGATATGTACGCTTCGGTGTTGCAAAAGGCTGTGGCGAAGGGGAAAAGAGTAGCGCCAAATGTACACTTTTATGTTCAATTTGGATCCCAGGACATTCGGCGATATGCGGAAGAAAAGGGCTATCTCGCGGTCTTTGCAGCGGCAGGAGCCGAGCTTGTCGACCCCTCGTGCGGTGCGTGCATCAAGGCAGGGCCCGGAGTGAGCGATTCACCGGATCAAGTAACTGTCAGTGCGATCAATCGAAACTTCCCCGGACGAAGTGGTCCAGGAAAGGTGTACTTGGCGAGCCCTCTTGTCGTAGCGGCGAGCGCGGTTGAAGGACGCATTGTGTCGCCGGACGAGATCTAGGACGTGCGAGCTCAACTCATGTTCGACTCATTGATCCAGGCAAACTCGTTCGTTCAGGTCGACTACATCCTGAAGGATGAGGGCGGCGCGATGCTCGATTCGAGCACGATGGAGGGCGGCCAATCGATTGGCTACGTTCACGGTTATGGAATGCTTGTGCCGGGTCTCGAATCGGCATTGCACGGTATGAGGGCGGGCGAGGAAAAAGATATTGTAGTGCCCCCGAACGATGGATACGGCGCTTACGATGACGAACTCGTCTTCGCCATCGAGCGCGCAGAGCTGCCCAATCCGGACACCATTGAGGCGGGCGACGAGTTCATTGCCCAAACCGAGGGCGACGATACGGAAGTCGAATTGCGCGTCCTTGAGGTTCGTGACGACGAAGTCATCGTCGATGGCAATCACCCCCTCGCGGGAAAAACGTTGCACTACACGATTCGAGTGCTGTCAGTTCGTCCAGCTACGGATGCCGAAATCGAACGTGCGGCCCGAGCCTACGACGATGCCCGAGGGGCTTTTGGTGAGGGAGATGGCGACGAAGGTGGTGCGTCGTCTGGCCTTGTTCAGCTCGGAAAGCGTCCTCGCGCACTCAATTGACTTGTTTGACGTTGCTCGATCTTGATTTCTGGCGCGAATCGACGCACAAGGGGCCCCACTCATGAGCACAAAAGCCATTCAAAGCTGGGACTGGGATGTACGGGTGCGGGATCGCAACATGCAGAAGGGTTTGCTGGGCGACAAAGACCTCGAGAAGTATCTCGGTCAACTGCCCGACGCCGCGGAAGGCGCCGAGGTGATTGCCGTTGACCAGCCGGCGCTTGATGCTCCGTTGAACGACGACGACGAATCCGACGACTTCGCTTCGTGAGGATGCCGTGAGTGAGCCCGGGAATGAGAAGGCACGCGGTCAAGGGGACGCACTTCCGCTGACGGACTTTGCGACCTTCGTCCTGTCGTTGCATCACTCGGCGCTGCTCCATCTTGGTGATGCTCCGCATCCAGACACAAGCAAGACCGAGCGGAGTCTCATCTTGGCGCGCCAAACGATCGACATGATCGGCATGCTCGAAGAGAAGACGAGGGGAAACCTCACTGGCGATGAGGAGCGACTTATTCACCAAGTGCTCGTCGAATTGCGATTGAGGTATGTGGAGCTTCAAAAGGCCGGGGGGTAAAGCGATGCGAGCTTTCGCGTTCGCAATCAGCATTTCTGTGCTCGGCGGATGCGGTCGGGGCACTCACGTGTCCGAAGACTCGGGCGCGCCAATCTTGCCGGCGACCACTGTTTCATCCTCCCCAGCGACAGCTCCCGCAGCAAGCGTGCTCACTCCGATGGGGCCATTGAGCTTTGCCCCGATCGCGAAGGCTGCGGATCCGGCGGTCGTGCTCATTCAAACGACTGTGGATCAAGAAAACGGGCCCCGAAGGCGCGGAGGCCACGGTGAACCTCCCCGCGGCCTCGGTACGGGGACTGGATTCGTCGTCGATGCGGATGGTCTCATTGTGACCAACAACCATGTGATCGACGCCGCCGATCACGTGCTTGTTCGATTCGCGACCGGCCGCGTACTCGACGGCGCCATCATTGGGCGTGACGGGCTCACCGATTTGGCCGTGCTCCGAGTGAAGGCCGAGACACTGCCGACAATTCGAATGGGCGATTCCGATGCTGTCGAAGTCGGCGATTGGGTGGTCGCGATTGGCAATCCATTTGGTTTAGATCATACTGTTAGTGCAGGTATTGTTAGCGCAAAGGGCCGTTCCCGCGACGATGTGCCTATCCTTATGGAGGGATACGTCGACTTCATCCAAACCGATGCATCCATCAACCCGGGTAATTCCGGCGGCCCTCTGCTTAATCTCCGTGGTGAAGTCATTGGCGTGAACACCGCCATTCGGGGCGGTAATGCGCAGGGCATTGGATTCGCGATCCCGGTGAATATGTTGCGCGAGTTGCTGCCGCTTCTCTTGAAGGACGGCAAGGTTGTCCGAAGTGCCATCGGAGTTCTCGTGAAGGATATCCGCGTGAGCCCTTTAGACGATCGCACGAAAAACGGATGGGTCGACGGCCAAGGCAAGCCCCTCATGCAAGGCGTTGCGGTGGATGCGGTCGAAAGCAAGGGACCGGGCGGAAAAGCGGGTATTCAGGCCGGTGATGTGATCGTCGCCTTTGAGGGCGAGCCCATCCGCAGGGAGATCGACCTAAGGTGGCGCGCGAGCCTGCGGGGTGTGGGCAAGGTGGCTCGCGTGTCCCTCATGCGTAAAGGCAAGCCGATCGACGTTTCGGTAACCATGGCTGAGCTTCCAGTTCCCGCAACTCCGAGACCGCCAATGCACTGAACGAGTGGTGCATACACTGACGCATGCACTGACCAGCGTGCAACCCTGCGATATTGCGTCATCACATAGGCAGGCGAGTGATTTCGATTTACGCTAAACGCAATGTCCGTGGCCGGTAGCGCATCGAAAGAAGGGCCCCCGTCGGCGGACGGGCCCAATTCGGTGCAAACGCACGCCCTGCATGAAGGCGGCGAACCTAGCGCAGCTGGACCTACACCCTTCGCGGTGTTGAATAGCCACAAGCAGGCCGCGTCAAACCTCCGAGAACAGCGAACCAAGGAGGCTGAGCAAGACAGGGAACTGCTTACGAAGGCGCAGCAAGGCGACAAGGGGTCGTTTCGCCAACTGATCGAGCGTCACCAGCGGAGGGCTTACGCCATCGCGCTATCGCTCGTTCGGGACGAAAACGACGCACGGGAACTCGTGCAAGACGCATTTTTACGGGTCCATC
>JAHFDX010000253.1:0-1092 GCA_023248785.1 Myxococcales bacterium | reverse complement strand
GCAATCTGCACTCATTCCAGGGTGGATCGAGCTTCTTCACGTGGCTCTACCGCATCATCACGAATCTCGCGATTGACATGATGCGGCGTCCAGGTCGGCGAAATACCGGCCTCGATGAATCCCGAATGGACGAAGAATCCGCTGAGGCCGACATACCGTTCCTCAGCCGTATCGACGGTGCCGACCCGGCAGATGTGCTTCGCAGACAGGAAATCGCCGGTCGACTTGAACGCGCACTCGAGGACTTACCGCACTACCACCGGGCAGTGATCGTGATGCGCGAAGTAGATGGACTTAGTTACGACGAGATGGCTATCGCACTGGGAGTTTCGAAAGGCACGATTATGAGTCGATTGTTTCACGCACGCCAAAAGCTGCAAAAGGCACTCGCCGACTGCTACGAGGAGCACGTCGGTGGTGGGCGCGCGAGCACGTCGATCAAAGGCAGTGCAGATACTTCGGCTGCTGGTGATGTGGGTGTGGAGAGCGTCGAAGCGGGCTCGGAAAAAGGTTCGGGAGGCGGTGGGCAATGAGTGGGTTGTCTCGAGAAATCAAGTTCGAGCTGATGGCATTGGTTGACGGGGAGGTCGAACCGAATCGCCAGGTCGAGCTGCAAGAACTGATCAAGACGAACGATGAAGCGCGCCAGTTCGTGCGCGCGTTGACGCAACCCTATGTGGGAGGCTTCGTTCGTGAGCACACGCAGACGACGTCTAGGCGTTTCACGGGCGTGGCGGATGCGGTCATTGCACGCATCGCAGACGAATCGGCTTCCAACGTCGTGTCCCTTTCGTCGCGCCGAAGGTCCAAGGGGGCCATCGTGGCCGCGAGCGTTGCGGCATTTGCAACCATGGCAGCTGGCGTGGCCCTGTTTGCTCACTTGCATTCGAGTACCACCGCTGTCCCTCCGGGAGGATCTTTGGCGGTCATTACTGCGGCGCCCGATGTTAAAGTGACGAACGTGAACTCAACCGCACATGACGTGTCGGTTTTCTATGCTCCAAAACCCTCCGCTTCGGGCGCAGCCTCGTCGGCGGTCGTCGTTTGGATCGATGATGACGACGAAGATGACAACAATGGCGCTAGTCCGGA
>JAHFDX010000252.1 GCA_023248785.1 Myxococcales bacterium | reverse complement strand
GCCTGCGTCTTTTGCAAGTTGACTTGCTCCGCTGTCCGAATCGGATTCGCTAGGGATGGCCGGCGAAGGGGTGCTGCATCCCAGGAGCAAAAACGTGACGATGAAGCGTCTCATGCACGGGCCCGGGCACGTGGCGTACCACGTGTTGAACACGCGCCACACGCGCATGAAATGTGGCCGTTAGCCCACTAACGGCCGTCTTGTGCGTGCCGCGCACTTTTTTTTGCGCATGACTTTCGAGATGCGCGTGGATGAGCGGGCGACATACGCGCATGCGGACGTCGCGATTGAAGTTCGTGACACAACGTTCATTCCGCAACAGCTCGGCCAATTTGGTCGAGCACAGTCATCGCATGCGCGGCGTACTTGCCGATCCATCGGTCGAAGATTCGTTTGATCGGGACTGCGTTCAGATGATTCCATCGCACGCGACCTTCCCTTCGAACCATAGGGAACGCGGCATGCCATTCTGTTTTCTCCTGCAGAAGTCCTGGACCGGCTGAAGTGCCATGTTCAACATGTGTGCGCTTGGAGCTGTTAAGTTGATCCCCTTTACAGTTCATGGCGCGCTTGATCGCCTTGTCTGCACGCCGAAGGCGGCATATCCGATGGATCGCCCACAAAAGAAGTACTTAGGTGTCTCACTTCTTAACGACGTAACTTCAAGCGCCAACAAGGGGCCCACGCGCTCCGTTAAACCGCAAATGCTGTGTCCCGTACTATCGGTCCATGCAACGTTGGCGAATTGTCTTCTTCGGATGGACATTGCTGCTGGTCATCAGTGCGATCTGCGCAGTGGCGGCGTGCAGCGACGATCCGGGAGCCGAGTCGAGCGATGCCGCCACCGCCACCGCCCATGGGACCGCAACTTCGACATCAAGCGGGACTGCGACGTCAAACACGAGCGCCAATGACGCGAGCACCGCACAAGACGCGGACACGACGCAAAAGGTGGCCATACCAACCTTCGCGCCGCCGGAAGGCACCTATGCGCCCGGACAAGTCGTAACGATCTCGTGCGCGACCCCGGGGGCCTCCATCATGTACTCAACCGACGGCCAAGCGCCCACTACCAATTATACGAGCTCGCTCGTCCTCAACGAATCGACGGTGGTGAAGGCCATTGGGACCAAATCGGGCACCACGAGTTCGGACATCGCTACCGCGAGTTACGTCGTTCAGAACCCTGCGGCAGTACCGTCCGTTGACCCCGCATCGGGCAACTACACCGACTCCGTTCAAGTGACGATGTCGACCGTGGAGGCAAACGGCGCGATCTACTACACGCTCGACGGCAGCACCCCGACGACGGCGTCGGCGAAATATGCAAGCCCGTTGACATTGACATCAACCACAACGGTTTCGGCGATTTCCGTTGCACCAAGTAAAACCCCCTCGCAGATCGCGAAACGAACGTACACGATCTCGGCAACCGCCATCGACCCTCCGTACTTTTCACCCCTTGGCGGCACCTTCGACAATGATGTCACCGTCACGATCAAGAGCAACTCCGCGGGCACGACGATCTGTTACACCACGGACGGTTCCTCGCCGACGTGCAACTCAAACGGGTGTGCGAGTCCATCTCAGACGTACTCGTCACCAATCATTGTCGCGAGCTCCAGAAACGTAATCGCCATCGCATGCAAAAACCGCGCGGCATCGACCTCAACGAGTGCCGTTTACACTATGCGTGCTGCGCAGCCCGGCGCGAACAACGCCACGGGAACCGTGACTTGGGGCTTCGTTCCTCTTGCGCAAACCACAACCACGGGGGCCACGCTACTTGTCACAAAAACCGTCGACGGCTCGACTCCCGCCGAACCAAGCGTGAGCGCACCCGGCACATGCACGCCGGCGAGTGGAACTTCAGCGTCCAGCACTCTCCCGCTTGATCTTTCGAGCAGCACGCTTCTTGGCTCGCTACCAAGTCAAGGAACTGGAGGCCTCAAACAATCGGCCAAATACCGCATTCGCGCATGCAGAGTTGGCTACGACCTATCGTTCACCACCACGTTGACGTACTCCGTCAAGCTGCCTCAGCCGAGCTTGTGGACCGACACTGCGCGCACGAGGTCGGCTGCGAGTGGCACGTACAGCAGCGGCCTCAACGTTACGATTCAGTCGGAGATTCGGGGTACACCGAATGCAGACGGAGCCGCAGCGGAAGGCGTCATCTGCATCGCGGCGGGCGGCTCGCTCCCCCAATGTGGATCGGACTTGGTTTCGTGCGCGACCGGTACGCTCGTGCAAAGTGTACTCGCCTCGAGCGTCGTCGATCCGAGCGGTGCAGGCACTCCATCGCCTCTAGCCGTGTGGCAGGGCACCACCGCGGCGAAGACGTACAACGCCTCCGAGTGGAGCGACAGCATGCTCATCGCATGCCGTCCAGGAACTTTTCCCTCCGACCTCATATCGCGCCTGTGGTCTTGGAAGCTCAACCTGGCAATCTATCTCGGCGGTCCCACGGGTGCACCCGCGAACCCTCAACTCACCGCCGTCGCGCAGGGTATCGATCTCGCCAGCGAGTCGCTTGTTCCGGCCTCGCCCGCCACACCGCAACAACCCGGTCACGTGGTGTTCGGACTTTGGACCAACGGCGCGACCGTTGGCGCAAGCTACACCGCCCTGAACGCGACCGACGCGCTGCTTCAGACGAGCGCCGCCATGCCGACCGGCATCATGGTGTACTACACGGAAGACGGAGCGACGCCGGTCTTACCGGCCACATGCGGCGATATGACCTACGGTCCGTCGACGTGGAAGGGTGAGTCCACCAGCGGACACTGGAACTTCGCAGCATCCTGGCCACAGCCATCGGGAGGCACTCCTATCAAAGCGATCGCTTGCGCAACCAACATGGCCAACTCCGATGTCGCAAGCCTCACCGTTTCGACAGCACCTTAGAGTTCACGTCACAATCGAACGCTGGTCGCGAATGACCACCATACTTGAGCGGAACACTCTTGGCGTTCGACGCGGGCGTGCTTGCGTCGCTGGCAAAGTGAGCCGGTGTCCGCACCACTTGCCCCTCAAGTATTGTGTGCGGCGGTCGTACCTGTGAAGGGGAGCTTTACCATGGTTCGACGATGGTCGCTTTTGGGCCTCATCCTAAGTTCGACAGCGTTCACTTCGTCGGTTGATGCCGCACCAGAAAATCGCGCCGCTGAACTTAGCGATGTCTCGCCCACGTCGGTACGCACTGCGGTCACGCTGTTAACCCTTTACTCCACGGTGAGCAATATCGCCGACACGTTGAAGTCAACGCGTTCCTTCCCCGTCGGTTTTCAGCTCAGCCGCGACATCCGAACACCATCCGGTAGAGCCGCCGTCCTTGAATACTCATTGGGAGAGGCGTTGACGGAGAGCGACACGGTGTTCGTCGTGTTTCGTGGCTCTGTAGGTTCCACCACGGTGGAAACGTTGCGCAACGTACTAACCGACATGACGACCCGCTTGGTTTCGCCAAAGGCGCTGAAACCTTCGCACGGTGAAATGGTCCATTCGGGCATTTGGGCGGAGTACTTGAGGTTTCGGCCCGAGCTCCATGCTGCGCTTGCGGAGCAATACAAGAAAGGAAAGCGCCAAGTGATCTTTTTTGGCCACAGTTTGGGTGGCGCGTTAGCGACATTTGCCGCGGTGGACGCCTCGATGGCGCTGCCGCTCAGGCCGCATCTATTGACGTCCGGAGCTCCCCGCGTTGGCAACGGCGCGTTCCGAGCGTTGGCGGAAAGTCGCGTTCCTCACGCGGGGCGATTTGTACTCGAGCGAGATCCAATTCCGGACTTACCTGCCGTGCCCGCGTACGAGCACGCCGGGTTCTTCGTCTTGTTGCAACCGGAAGGGATACGTTTGCCCAACAACGTCATCCAAAGCGACACCCGTGCGCACGGCACGGTTGTACACGATTTTGGTCACCATTCGTTCGAACGCTACTCCGCCGCCGCGCAATCGTTTTTCCACGGTTTCTGCGCAAAGTCGCAAAGCCCGTGTCGGGAGACTGCCTGGGATAGCGCAAGAATTGAGCGCACCGCGCGGGCTCACCTCGCGAAGTGATCTCGCCAATGGCGTGGCCGATCACTTGCTCTTGGGCTTAACCGTTTTTGGTGCCGGAGGCGGCTCTTGGAAGTTCATCCACACGCGATTTCGTGTCACTGCTGTCCGCGCGATTTTTTTGATGCCCGCACGGTGGCCATCAACGCGTCGACCAGCGCACGTCCACGATCAAGCTCCGGCCTCGCAGCAAACTGCAGCGATGCGCCTTGCATAGCAAATAGCATCAGGTCAAAACGCGCTTCAAAGTCACGAAGTTTCGCTTGATGAGGGAACAACCCCGCCGCCATGAACCGCGTGGCGTGCGTGTGCTCGTCCACGATCGGCCTTAAGCCTTCCGCGAGCTCGGGATCTGTCGCGGCTGCGCAATACAGCTCATAGACGACTCGCAGGGTCGGCGTGTTGAAAACGTCCCACATCGCGAGCACAGCACGCGACTCCGTCATTCGGCCCGCCGCCTTGGTGAGCTCCCTACCGAACGAACCGCGAAGCTCTTCGAAGAGGTGACGAGCTGCGGCCAAAACGAGTGCGTTCTTCGTTGGGAAGTAACGAAACAAGGCTCCTTGAGACACGCCCGCGCGTTCGCAAACCATGGCCGTTGTGAAGGTCGAATACCCAACGATCTCGAGCGTGCGAACGGCCGCCTGCAGCAAACCTTGCTGCGTAGCTTCGCGACGTTCTTGCTGAGTTCGACGGACACGATGTGCCATGCGGTCAACGATACTCAAAAAACCGCAGGTGAGGCGCATGTACGCTTCATCCGCGTGGCGCACACGGGGAACACTCCTAAACCTTTCGCCCCCGCGCTCAAATGCGATCCAACATTCGCAACGCACTGGTTACGAATGTTGGGGTTCAAGCGCTATGCGAGTTTCCGTCGACTAACCATCTGTGCAGACGGTGGCAACCTCGTTGTCGTGGCAGACGCAATCCGGATAGTCCCCCGCGCAATTCGAGAACGTAGTGGTTTGCCAGCATGTCTCCCCGTCACTATTTTTGTACTCCTCGCTTGTCGCGGTCAAACCCTCGAGCGAGCTGCACGATCCGGAGGCATTGGCGACGTCCTCCTCGCAGCCGGTTACACCCTCTTTGCAAATTGCGTCGTGGAGTGCATTCTCGAAGTCCGCGTCATTAATCGAGCGCTTGTACTCGCACGCTGCTTTCACCGCCGCGGTCGCGGCAGCCGTCGCGACGGCTCCGATGCCATTCCAAACGGCGAACGTCACGCCTGCACTAATTGCGCCGAGTGTGGCGATGCCTGAGGAACCAACGCCTCCGGCCAGGGCGAGATCCGCAAGCGTCGCAGCGCCGGTTCCGGCGACCACCAGCCCCGACTCAATTGCCGCGACGGTTCCCCAATACCCATTGGACCACGATTCAAATTGTTTCGCCTTATCCGCGCACGAACTAGCCCCAGCGGAAGGGGAGAACATTTGCTGGTCCTCGATCACCTCGCCTGAGTCGAGCGTGAACTTCACCGACCAGCCGCTACTACTTCGATACGTCGTGTTGTACGGATACAGGTTGCCTTGCATAGTGACTCGCGGGGTCGTGGGCAGCGTGTATATCGTCACAATCGAGCGGTCCGGTTTGATCATCTGTCGGCTTTGAAGCACGCGGGTTGCGCTTGAGATCGCGAAGCTCCCGTCGGTCTGTACGTCGATGGTTGTCGTCGTCTTCGACGTCGCCAAATACCCGGCGAAACACTCGTCGCCCGTCGTCGTGCATGCGGTTGCCTTGAGAGACACGGTGACGATGGACGCAGTTCCATTCTTGAGCGCAAGCACGACGCAGTCGTCCTCCACGCTGCCCGAAGTTGGATCGGTGCACTTTGACCACCCAACGAGAGACATGCCGCCCTTCGTTGCAAGCGTACGCGCGAACGAATCACTGAGCACAGAGCCAGCAAAGCGGGCGAACGTAGATGGTGCCGAAACGACTGTGCTCCCCGCGCTCGAGCTCAACGGCGTTGTGCTTGGGCTCGACGATGTTGTGGCTGCCTCTGCTGCTGAGCTTAGGACGAACAGGAC
>JAHFDX010000251.1 GCA_023248785.1 Myxococcales bacterium | reverse complement strand
TCGCATCGTCCGACTTTTGGTCATTGGGCTTGCGCGCAACGATGCGGACTTGAATGCAGTCAGAAACTCATCATCGCGAACTTGCGGATCGGACCATGTAGCTGTTGTTGTTACGATTTGACGTCCTATCACGGCGCGCACTCTTGATGCGTCGGCGGACGAAAGAAAGCGTGCAAGCGCGCGTGCATGTGCCGAAGCTGCACCACGAGGCGTTAGAAAGGCGGTTTCGACGGTGAGCAACGGAGAAGATGCGCTCGGAGCTTTCTCAATACGAGGAAGCGGAGCCACGCGCCACGAAAGGGGAGGCCGGAGTTCCGATGCAAGCCAAGGCCCGCTAATCACCGCAGCCGCGCGGCCCGATTGAAAGAGCTGTTGCACAAGTGCGCCGTCTACATCGCGGGGAATCACCTTCGTCTTAAGGAGCAAGTGCGAAAATAGAATCGATTTAGTTACATTTTGACCTACAAAAGCATATCCATCCTGTGCATCGAGCATTTCGGCGCCGAACGCTGCAGCGATGGGCGCGTGAACGTATGGGTTTTCTGATTCGTATGCGAGGGGCCATACACCCTCTGGCAATCGTTCCTTTGCAAGAGAGAGATCGGACCACGTCTCTGGTGAAGTCTGGAAAAAACGCGTGTTGTAGTAGAGTGCCAGGCACTTGAACGCGAGTGGCACGCCGTAACGTTCGGTTCCAACAGTAATGGCTTGAATCGAAGAGGGCTCAAAGCCGACGTCCGCATTTACCGGAAGCGCATCGCCGACCGGCGCGAGTAGGCCTTCAGCCAGATAGGTCCCAAGGCGCTCGTGCTTGTCGATGAATACATCGGGACCTTGACTGTGTGGAATGGCGGATGAGAGCTTGGATGCAAATGCATCGAAAGGCACGCTGAGGAGCTCCACGTCAACGTCATGCTCCGATTGGAACGTTCGCACTGTTGCAACGAGCGCCTCTTCTTCGGCGCCGCGATAGGCGTGCCAAAGCGTTACACTTCGACGTGCGGAGGACGGCCTGCAGTCTGCGGCAAGAAAAAGGATCGTGAGAGCCACAAGTGCGGCCAACCAAGCGTAGATCTTCACGCAAGTTCCCGCTCGGTTTCGGGATCGAAGAGCAGTACGCGCTCCGGATCGATGAAGAGAGGAACCCTTGCACCGCGCTCAACGCGATACGTCCCGTCGAGTCTTGCGATGGTGGGCATGGTTCCTAGCAAGCCATGAACGTACGTCTCGAACCCGAGCGCTTCCACAAACTCTACGTGAAGTATACCGGCTGGTTCGCCTTCGGAAGCGTGGATCGTTAGGTGATGAGGCCGAAGCCCGACGGTGACTCTGCGAGCGGGATCCAAACCATCACGCGGGGCCAAGCGCACGCGTAGACCTTCGGTTACCGCAAAGGCCATGCCGTTGTTGTGTTCGACAACGGCTGACGTCGTGTTGATCGCAGGTGTGCCCAAGAAGCGCGCTGCAAACAGCGATGCGGGTCGATCGAATACATCGAGCGGCGAGCCAAATTGTTCGACCGCGCCGTCGCGAAGCAAGCACAACTTGTCAGAAAGCGTCATCGCCTCTACTTGATCGTGCGTTACATACACGGTGGTCGCACCCAATCGATCGTGGAGCTTTCGGATCTCGACGCGGACCTCGTTGCGAAGTGCTGCATCGAGGTTTGACAGTGGCTCGTCGAACAAAAAGAGTTGAGGTCGTCGCACGATCGCGCGCCCCATCGCGACGCGCTGCCTTTGTCCCCCGGATAGTTCGCGTGGAAGTCGCTCGAGCAGAGTATCGAGGCCAAGTAGTTGGCTTACTTCGCGAACACGCGTGTCGATCTCCAGGGTTTGTGTTCTTCGGAGGCGCAGGCCAAATGCGAGGTTTTCGTACACACTCAGGTGCGGGTAGAGCGCATAACTTTGGAACACCATCGCAATGTCGCGATCCTTGGGCTCCGTTGCGGTTACTTTTTTCCCATCGAGAAACACGTCGCCCGAGCTCGGTCGCTCGAGGCCAGCAAGGATTCGCAACAGAGTGCTCTTGCCGCAACCGCTCGCACCGACAAGCACAATGAACTCGCCCCGCTCCACGGGAAGTTGAACGCCCCTTAAGATATGCGCACTACCAAACGATTTATGAATGTCGCGCGCTTCGCAGCGAAGATCCGCGGCCATGATGCCCTTTCGATCAGAAGAGATCTTTGATCTTGTCGACGAAGGAGCGCCCCTTGTTCAATGCATCCATCGACTCACCGCGTTCCTTTGCGAACTCCTCGAGAAGTTCGCGTTGGCGAGGCGTGAGGTTGGTTGGTACCTCGAGAAGGATCTGCACACGTTGGTCACCACGCCCTAAGCCTGTCCTGTGTGGAACGCCCTTTCCGCGGATACGAAGCACGCTACCCGGCTGGGTGCCTTGCGGGATGCGAAGCTTTCCTTTGCCGTCGAGCGTTTGAACTTCGACTTCTGCTCCCAGCGACGCCTGTGCGAATGTAACTTCGTGTGTAATAAAAACATCGTCGTCGACACGACGAAAGATAGGGTGGGGGTTCACCTTCAGCATGATCTCAAGATCACCAGCGGGGCGATCGGCGCGGACACGGTTGCCAGCACCCCCGACCACGCGCGTCGTTCCGGCATCAACACCCGGCGGAATGGTAATAATCACAGTATGTTTTTGAGCCTTAACGCCATTGCCTCGACATGGTTTGCACGGGTCGGCCACCACCCTTCCGCTTCCTTGACAGCGCGAACAGGTCCGTTCGACGGCGATCGGGAAGAGCCCTTGCTGGAAACGCACGCGCCCTCGCCCCGAGCACGCACTGCATGTTGACGGTCGCGTTCCCGGCGCCGCTCCGGTTCCCGAGCAGTCGGTGCAGCTCACGAGCCTGTCGTAGGTGAGTTCCTTTTCGCAACCGAATGCGGCCTCCTCAAACGCGATCTCGAGCTCCTGTTTGATGTCACCTCGATCGCCGCGACCGACACCGAATGCGCCCAAGAGGTCGCCGAGAAAACCATCGAACGCAATGTCGCCAAGGTCAACGACACCGCCTGGAAACGGTCCGCTGCCACCGAAGGGGGAGCCCGCGTCTTCCGCACGGTGGCCGAAGCGGTCGTACATTTGCCGGCGTTGCGGGTCGGAAAGTACTTGGTATGCCGAGTTCAGCTCCTTGAACCGTTCGCCCGCCGAAGCATCGTTAGGATTGCGATCGGGATGCAGTTGCGCGGCGAGACGCCGAAAGGCTTGTTTGATTTCGTCTGGTGTTGCGCCTCGGTCGACTCCAAGCACCGCGTAATGGTCGCGTTGACCCATAGGCCGCTGCGTAGCATGGTCGAAAGGCGGCGGCATCCGTCTCTGCGAAGGCGTCTTAGCTCAGGCGGTCAAGCAGCAGATGCTCGAGCACATCTTGCGATGCTGTCGGTGTGAATGTGTGGTCGGCGTCGGGGATGCAATCAAGTGTGATGCGCGGGTGACGGAGTAAATACGGCAGTCGCCCGCCCAGCGTTTCGTTAATGTAACCGAGTCCAGGGTCACCCTCACTGAAGACGAAGTGAACGCTTGTGTCTTTCTCAAGGATGGTCGTGATGCGTTGCTCCAGACGGCTCATGGGGAGGATGCCCACTCGTGTCGCAAGCTCGCGCGCGCGCGTGCGACCCTCAAGCCATGTACGTTGCGCCAAGGTGGCGATAGCTTTGCGAAGGTTGGCCTCTCCGCGGAAGAGTTTTCTCCACTTGCCGATATTTTTTGCACTTTGAAACAGGTGATGCGTATCGCGATAGACAGCACGGGTGGTTGGCACATCGAGCGAATCACCCTCGCGGAACTCGAACGTTTGGGGATTGATAAGCACCACGCGCTCAATCGACATCGCTTCGGCAACGTGGAATGCGACGTACCCCCCTGCACACAGTCCAACGAGGGAAAGGGGACGAGAGAAATTCTCACGCAACGCCTCGATTGATGCGCACGCGGCGCCGACGGCCTTTCGAGAATAGAGCATGGGCGCGACTTGAGCTCGAACGTCGCCACTGTCACCCAAGGGAGGAAGATCGAGACGAACGGACTCAACACCCCGTTGCGCGAGTTCTCGGGCAACGCGAACGTAAAGGCGGTTTGGACCAATGTGGTGAACAGCGCCTGCGTTGAGAAACACGACGAGCGGTCGCGAGTTGCGTTGAGGACCTCGCGAAAAAACACCAAAGATGTGGTGCTCGGCGTCAATGAACCGAGCGTTCTCATGGATACCCGCGGCTTCCATCGACGCGCTCGACGCATTTTCCAATGCACCTGAGGGGAGCGAAACTGACGAGGGCGCTTGCACGGAAAGCGAGCCAAGAACCGCGTTCTCCAGATCCGTTTGCACCTCTGTCTTGTGTGGATCTTGCATCCATGCGCCGTAACCTGCGGGTCGCGCAATGAGGGTGTTTGGATGACGTGCTGAAATATCACGGGCAAAACGCTCGTCGACTACGGCGTCGTCTCGCTCCACAACACGAATGGCCGAGACCTGATTGAGCGCAACCTTCGACGTGTCGCCTAAGCTTGAGAGGCCTTCAAGCAGCTCCGGTAAAAAGAGAAATCCGAAGGCCTCAACGCTCCCTTCGGGCAAATGTTCAGAAACCGCAGCTTGCAGCTTCGACGCGCTCTTCAGTTCTCGCACAAGCGTCCGTCCGCGCGCGCCCGCAATCAATGTAACATCACCAGTTTCTTTTATACGAGACGCCGCCTCAAGCGCAAGGAGCGATCCAAATCGCACGCCAACCAAGTGCACCTTCGTGCACTTCGATCGCGAAAGGAGGGCGCGAGCCGCAGTCACCACGTCGTCGATCCAGGACTCCAATAGACCAGGATCATGGAGGTTGCCGCTTGAATCACCAGTGCCCGAGTAGTCGAAACGCAACGAATGGTATCCGAGCTCCGCTGCGCGCGTTGCCAAGTATCGCAGTCCGCGGTACAGGCACACCGATTCGTACCCAATGGAGTTGCAAAAAAGGATCGCCGTATCAGCTGCCTTTGAGTGAGGGGCATGATGCCACGCAAAGAGATTTCGACCGCCGTAAGAAGAGAGATAAAGTGGCGAAGCATGGCCTACGGAACCCGGTTGCGTCCGTGGCTCGTCAATCATGTGATCCCTTGCGCACGCGGGTGACTTCGGACCCGTTGATCGCCTTGATCGATGCGTCAAACGGGGACCCAAGAACTCGTGGGCGGGCAACAAACTCGTACGATCGACCGGGCACAATGTGCACGAAATTGTCGCTCAGATCGAAACCGGGTGCATCGATGGCAACAGATTGAGCAAACCTTCGCGCCTTTACGAAAAATCGAACGAGCCCATGTTCGTACGATTCGGCGTGTGCTTCGAGTCCAAGTGAAGGTTCAAGAGCCCGTCGCGAGCCCAAAGGAAGCGCAACCGCTTCGCGCACGGTTTCCTCAACTTCGAAACGTGCGACAACGACATCGTGCGGCGGCGGCCCAAACCGAAAAGCGTAGGCTGTATCCGCAAAGCGTCCGAGCACCTGATCGGCGCTGATGCTCGTTGCCGCATGGGGTTTGATTGCGATCTGTATTTTTCCCTCAGCGGCAACGCGCTCGCCGGAAGCCAAAAGAACGACCGATACGATTCCGCTGTGCGGAAGGGGCGTGTCATTTACGACGTGAACAAGAAGGCCCGAGTGCCCCTCATCCGTGATGAACACAGCGAGTGGGCAGAAGGCGCGTTTCAAGAAATAATAACTCGCCTTCGGTTCGCCATCGGCGTCGATGACGCCCCAACCCGCGCCACGCAGCCAATCGCGCCACGTCCAAACAAGACCTCCGGAGCACCGCGAGCCGGGTCGCCTCCATTCCGCAAACGTCGCAAGCATCTGCTCGCCTGGAACAATGCGACTCAGCTCGAGATACCGGGTCATGTCGCTGTAACGCAGCGTGCGTGCGTTTTCTCCGAAGAGGCGTTCCAAGTGATGATCTCGCACATCCTCAAAATCCCAACCCGCTCCAACGTCGCGCGGTACACCTACCTTCCATTTCGGATGGTGATGCGGGGCTTCTCCGGAGCCGAGAAGGCGTTCAATGGTTGCTTCGCTAGGTACATTTGAGAACGCAAGCGTTTCCGCTGCGAACCGCACAT
>JAHFDX010000250.1 GCA_023248785.1 Myxococcales bacterium | reverse complement strand
GCTATACGACGTTCGGCGCGGACAACAAGTTTACGTACAAGGGTCGACTCAATGACCTCATGAAGAGGTACAACTGGAACGACTCGCGCAAGAGCGTCAAGGCGTTCGAGACACTGCTTCTGAACGCTGAAGAAGAAGTGATTCGCCAACTCATGGATGAGATCTCCGCGATGATGGCGATGCAGTCGTACGACGACGACGGCAAGACCCCGGCCCTCGGGCAGATGACGTCGACCGACGGAGGATTTGGCGACGATATGTTTGGCGCCGAATACAACGCGGGTGGCGGTTTCCGTTTTGGAAATCTGTCGACGGACAAGAACGGCAAGTTTAGCAAGCAGGATATTGCGGAGGGCAAGGTCGCGGGCAACGCGAACAACTTCACCTATTGGGCTGGAAATTACGCCAACGCATCGGTGAAAATTCTCGGCTCGACGAACGAAGTCTTCAACGCCCGTATGGATATCGCGCTTACGCACGATCACCTCCTCGACCCACAAAAGGGAATCGACAAGTCCGATCGAGACCACTTGAAGGACTATAAGGCGAAGATTGAAAGCACCTACAAGCCGGATCAGGCGCAAGGACACCTCCACTTTCGCGTGGCGGGGTACGATCTTTTTGACCCCATCGATCAGTCCGTGCAGCCCACCTTCTACGCGTCCACCGAGCCGCTCTACTCGTTTGAGCCCGCGTCGTACGACAAGACGATTTTCGATGTGTCGACCACATTCACGGTGGTCATCGTTCCGGTCACCGTGCGGGGCTGGGCGACGTTTCATGCGGGCGTCAACTATTCGATCGGCGCCTCGCTCGATCGGCCGAACATCGATTCGCTGAGTCAAAAGACCTCGAAGCCGAAGAATCCGAATCCTTTCAACTTGAGCAATACGATCGAGCCGTATGCGGAGGTTGAGGGCAACGCATCCGTCGCGATAGGAGTTCCCGGATGTGAAGTGGGCATCAAGGGGAGTCTCACGTTGATTCGGCTTGGATTGCCCTATCGGTCGACGGCAGCGGTGCGTTGGGTCGAGGGTGGAACGAGCAAAAAGGACCTGAAGAGCAGTGGCAATCGTTTCATGGCCGATCAAGGGCTCAATCTGGAGCTATCGACTCTGTCCGGTACGCTTTCCGGATACGTCGAGTTTTTGCTCTGGTCTGCCGAGGCCGAGCTCTTCAAGTGGGACGGGATTAAGAGCGTTACGCCCATTTTCAACATCACCACCGTGGACGCGAGTGTTGCCATGTCTTCGCAAGCTGTGCGCGACCTCATCAAACCACCTGGGTTCAAGCTCGAGGAGTGAAAGGAACGATCATGAAAGTAAGAATCACTCTCGTAGCTGTGGCCATTCTCGCAACCGTGTCGATCGCCTTTGGGGGGTCCCCAGCTGCACCGAAGTCGGGAGGCGATTCGGCGGCAGTTCCAGGCAAGAACGCGGGGGGATCGTCTATCGATGTGAGTACTGCAGACAATATGCTTCTGAACAATCCCAGTCTTCTCAAGGAAATCGACGACACGTTGATCAAGACGAACGGTTGCCGAACCATGGGATCGCTTGGTTACGCGAACGGATATCAATGTGGGGCCGGTGCTCCGTACGACGCGTGCATGAAGATGTTGAAAGACGGAAAGGTGGACGCGTGTGCAAAGACCACCGGGCGTAACTACGGGGTCGATTGCAACGAGTCGAAGGAAAAGACCTCCCCCGAAGAGCGAGCGCAGAGCAAATGCATGGATCTTTCCCCGAATCTCTGGGATTCGCTCGCAACCCGAATGCCGCTCAACTCCGCCAAGAAGCGCCTCGAAGCGTTCGGCTGCAAGATGGAATCTGAGACCACTGTGTTCTGCAAAGGTCATGTGCGCGATTGGCTTTGCAAGCCACTCGAGCGTGGAGGTGTTGTTACGTGCCGCCCGCCGAAGAAGGTGAAGCAATGCGGCTCTGGCGATATAGGATCAAAGCAGTGTTATGAAGTCGAAGGGTGACGGAGACGTCGCAATCGACACCGCACCCCTCGTAACGTTGCGTGCTTCGATTCGAAAGCGCCCCGTCTTATGGTCGGCCGGCGTAGCGGCGTTGCTCATCCTTCCTTTCGCGACGTTCGCGTGGAAAGGGCAACGCGGCGTTGCGAACCCACCCTCGGCGCCCGTCGTGGAGCCTGCTTTTTCGGCTGCGCAAAACCTCTCAAGCCCGGCGCGGTTCGGCTCTCTCTTCCGCACGCCGCCTACGCCGGGCGAGTCGTTCGTCTACCGATTTACATGGAACCATACGACACAAAACAAGTTGGTAAACGCGGCTCACGTGCCTTCGGCACTGGCCAACTCGTCAATCGGTTTGACTGGAGAAGTGAATCTCACGTCGCTTACACCCCAAGACGAGCATCCGCTTTTCAGCTTGCGCATCGAGAACATCGAGCCGCTGTCAAAGGAAGAGGGAGGAATGCAGCTCTCTCCTCTTCTTATCAAGCAGACAGCAGGTTCGATTGCCTATCTCGTCTTTCACGCGGACGGTGCGTTGCAATCGATTCGGTATCCGCACGACACGCCCGTCGCATTTCAGAATCTCGTCCAACGGTTCGTTGGCTTTCTCTTGCACTCACCCGCTGCTTCGCAGGGCAATGACAAGACACCCTTTGGAGTGGCGACGACGAACTACCAAGCGCGCGGTGCGAATCAGATTCTGCGCACGCGCGTTGGGTACTCCTACGTTGAAGGCCTACCGGGTGAAGCGAATCTCGCCGATTTTTCGCAAGAACTGAATTCGGGCGCTCTTTATTCTTTTCGCGAAGACGGCGTTCTTTCGTCGCTTGCCGATTCGGAGTCGTTGCGTCTGATCCGAAGTGGCGAGTCGTCCGCAGCTATCGAACATTCGCACGGATTCACCCTTCGACTACGCGAGGCCAAGGCAGGTCTCCCCGCTCCCGCGCCAAAGGATCTGGCACGCCTTGCAGCGCACGAGCCTTGGGAAGCCACGGTCGACAAGGATGCCGAGCGCAAGTCCGTGGAAGATCGCATGGAAGGGTTGACCGAGGCACAGCTGTTCGATCACGTGCGCTCGTTTGCGGTTTTGGAGGGGAAGGCGCCGAATCAGGTTAAGTTTTTCAACCGCGCTACAGGGTTTCTCAAGCTCCATCCAGAGGTCTCGCGCTCGTTTGTTGACTTGGTGCATGAGCCGAAGATGACCTACCCCGGTCGGGCGTTTGCGGTCGACATTCTCGCAAGCGCTGGCAACGACGTTGTTCAGCAAGCCCTTGTGAACATCTTGTCAGACCCACGCACGCGCGCACTCCCCGAATACGTGACACTCTATCAACGCATCGCGCTGATTCGCTCACCGAGTGATGCCACGGTCGAATTTGCTCGTGACCGATTTGAGCAACTGCACGCGAATGCGCCCAAGGATCAACGCGAGACCGACCTTCGAACGGCAAGCGTGTACACGCTGGGTAGCGTTTGCAGTCACATGCATGCAACGGGTCGAGATGACGGGGCCGAACGCCTTGCGAAGCGCATCGTTCTGATGATGGATGACCATCATTCGCCCCGCACGGCGTACATCGCAGCTCTCGGCAACGCCGGCCTCGCATCGCAGGAGCCACTCCTTTTGCGCCTTACTCACGATGCCGAAAAGGAGTCGCGTCTCGCGGCTATCAATGCCCTCCGAAAGTACGATACCGATGCGTCCCGTGAGCGCGTGCTCGAGATTCTCGTCGAACGAGCGAACTTCGGACAACAGCGCGAGGCGATTGGGACGTTTCTCCTCATGACGCCCGCACGACAAGATATTCGCGCGGTGGCCGCAGCTGTGGTCGACGGCAGAATTCATCGCGACCTGTACGGCGACCTCATCCCGCTCTTTCGAAAAGGCAATGCACCCTATGCTGATGTACGAAAAGCCCTCGATGTGATGTTCGCGCGAAGCGCACAGCGGGATGACGATCTGCAAACTCGGATCGATACGCTGCGTGCCGAGCTGTCCGTGGCGTCACCCCCACAATGAACGGCAAAGACGCACCTACAGCTGAGCTGCCTAAAGTTGCGGCGCGCCCAACCGTTCTACTCAATGATGGCTTCGCTTTGTGCCTAACCGGCAGTCCGTCCGAAATGCCTGTGTGGAGGAGAGCATTCCGATGAAAACTCGACGATCCGTTGTCTCGCGCTCGTTTCTCGTGGCTCGCAATGTCCTTCCGTTCCTCGTTTGCGCTTCCGTATGCTCTTCTGCAAACGCGGAGCCGCAGTGGTTGAAGGATTTGAAGGCCCGTGTGGAGAAGAAGGCGGAGGACGTCAAAAAGGAAGCGGAAAAACTCGAGGAGGCAGCGAAGAAGGCCGAGGGCGAAGCCAAGAAGAAGCTCGAGCAGGAAAAGAAGAAGCTCGAGCAGGATGCGAAAAAGGTTGAGGAAGAAGCCCAGAAGGCTCTGCATGCGGCACGCGACGAGTTCAACAAGTTGCCGGCCGCTGAGTTCAACCACAAATATCTCCTCACGCCGGTTGAGTTCGTCGACCCGACTGGGAAGATCAAGAAGACGTCGTCGCTTACGTCGGCACTCAAGATTGAGGTGGCGTCCGACTCGACGGGTTTCCCAGGCGGGATCGGTAAGATCGTTCACCAAGCGCTCTTTGCGGGTTATCCGCGGTTCACCTTTAAGGTGAACTTCGCATGCGCAGATGCCGATCTTTTGGGGCACAGCGACTACGCGAACCCAATGTCGATTTGGTACAACGTCTTCCTTGGCTACTATGAAATCGACGTGCCCAAGAAGCTATGGAAGCGCCCGTTTGGATATGCCACTGGCGAGCCGAATGCGGCCTTGCGATACGACGACTTGCTTCGCTTGGGGAAGGCCGACTGGAACCACTTCTCCAATCAGCTGTATGGCGTTCCTGCTTCGGCGATTGCGCCGTATGACAAGATGCCGCCGTCAGCCACGGGTGGGCGAAAGCGCGAGGCGATTGCAGGTCATGAATGGGATCTGGTCGATGTCGCCAACATGCAGGTCGTGGGCGCGTATTCGGGAGGACAGAAATTTGTCGACATTGACAAGGTGGCAGGGCCCGTTTGGCGGTACCTCTTTGGCACCTTCGAAAAGAATGCGTCTGGGCACACAAGCTTCGAAGGAACGAGCATGCAGGGGCGCTTCTACATGGCCTTTAAGGAAGAGCCGAACACCGTCACGGGCGAACCGTCGTATAAGACGTTCATCTTCGGAGGCACAGTGAACGAAGCGTTTGCCAAGACCGCAGCGGGCAAGGTCGAGAACGCGCGCTTTCTCGGCCTTCAAATGGCCGCGCTGCGCAAGGTGATCGCGGTGGAAAAGGGAATCGGCTTTGCACCGATTCTCAACACCGCGCGTCCGACGCCGATGCCGCTTTCCATCTCGCGTTAGAGGGCGCAAGACTCATATGACGAACTATCCCGTTACGTACACGGAGGCTTCGGTCCAAGCGCTTAGGGCGCTGCGCAGCGCCGAGAACTTCAACTGGGCCATCGTCCCGATTTTCGCCTTCACGGTCTACGTATACTTCGCTGAGATCGAGAAGAAGAATTGGAACGTCGTGCTCGCTGCCCTCGGTGCCTATGCGCTCGAGTGGCTTGCGGAAATTGCGAATGCGCTCATTCTTCATTTTTCCGAGCGCTCGGCGTTGTGGACCACTCCGGGGAAGTCATCGTTCATCATTCTGGTCGGCATCAACGTCGAAATTACGATGATGTTCGCTGTGGCGGGCCTCATCTTCGCGAAGATTCTTCCGAAGGATCGCGACGCAAAAATTCTTGGGTTGCCGAGTCGGTGGGCACTTGTGGTTGGGTACGCGTTCTTAGGCGTTTCGGTTGAGAGCATTCTCAATCGTTGGAACGCCCTCATTTGGGAGTACCGCTTTTGGAACTGGCCGCACGTGTGGTCCATCGCGCTCTTCGCGTATGGCCCCTTTATGTGGTTCTGCTTTTGGATTTACGATCTCAAAACGATGCGTGCGAAGGTGACCGTGGTGTCGAGCCTCATCGCGCTCAACGTGATTTGCTTCGTGCTGTTTGTCGGCATCCTCAAGTGGATCTAGATCACGACACGACGGGAACCACCCCGAATCGACGTCGTACCTCTTCGAGAGGACGATCCCAGTAT
>JAHFDX010000249.1 GCA_023248785.1 Myxococcales bacterium | reverse complement strand
CGAATGTGTGTTCGGTGACGGTGGCAATTCCCCCGGCGCGCGGTGGACTTCCGCCGGCCTTAAGACCAACCATTGGAAATGTGGAGGTCTGTGAAGCAGGCCGTTGAGGCTTGGTGGGGGATGCGCCGCTTAGACCTGGATCCTTCCAACCCTGGCCCTTTTTTGGGATTCCGCTCATGAACGACATGCCGCACTCTTAAGTCGTCGGCGTGGAAAAGAAAAGGCCGGACCTGGGTAGTTTTTCGGGAAGGGGGCGGGAAGGGGCGCGGGCCAGGGGCATGTTTACGGGGAGAACGCGGTTGTTCTACTAGGACGATGCGGCAGTAGGCAGGGCGCTTTCGCGGTCTACTTCGCGGGGTGGAGGGGCTGTGCTTTCCGACGCGTCGCGCAATCGCGGGTCGAGCGCATCGCGCAGGGCCTCACCGACGAGATTGAGCGAAACTACGGTCACAAACACGCACAGACCGGGAAAGACGATAAGCCACCAGGCGTCGGGGCGAGCACGGCATTGACTCAGGATTTCACCCCACGAAGCGGTGTCCTTGGGAAGTCCCACGCGCAAGAATCCGAGCGACGACTCGATAAGCACAATCGTCGCTACGCCAACCGTGCCAGCCACTACCGCGGGTGCGATGGCGTTTGGAAGCACGTGTCTTCGAAGGATACGAAACGAAGAGAGCCCAAGCGCTCGCGCGGCGAGTACATATTCGTGTGCAAGAACTTGGTGCACTTCGGCTCGAACGAGCCGGGCGACATCGGTCCATTGCGTCGCCACAATCGTAAGCACCAGTGTGTACGTGCTCGCTTGCGGCAAGAGCGCTTGAACTACAAGCACGAGCACGAGTGACGGAATCGCAGACAGCGTTTCCATGAGACGTGTGATGACGGCATCTGTCGTACCGCCAAAGAAACCCGCAAGTGCACCTAAGACAATGCCGATACCCGCGAACGCCAGCATGCCAAAAAATCCGGCTGTGATGGATGTCCGTGCACCATAGACGATGCGTGATAGTACATCGCGCCCTTGCCCATCGGTGCCGAGCAGGTGGTCTCGCTCGAGCGGAGGCGCATAAACGGATTTTGGGTCGATGTCTTCGGGGCCGAATCCGACTGGAGGAAAAATCGCCCAGTCTTCGCGAGTGCGCTCGACTTGGTAATGGTCTCGATTACGAATGGGCGAGGTTCTTGGCGTAAGCGCGGGCAGCACGTACACGTGCCCCTGAAAACGACACAGAAGGGGAGCCGGGCTCGCGAGAAAATCGGCAAAAACCCCCACCATAGCCAGCCAAACGACCGCAAGTGCGCCAGCCCGTGCGAGGGCATGGCGCTTGAGTTGGGACATCGTTATGCGAAGTGCGTTGGCGTACGGCAACACCGGCATCGCAAGACGCGCGGCTTGGTTCATCGTGCGACGCGAAAGGTCCACGATGACCGAAGATCGATCCGCGCCGGTCATACCCGTCCCCAGCGTGCCCAAATCGCGCGGGCCTTTAGGCGTGGATTCAAGATGGCTGCCGCGATGTCGCTGACCAAAAGAGCGAGCGTTGTAATTAATGCAGTTACAGTTACAATTGCAACGAGCCACGGCACGTCGTGTGCTTCGACTGCACGGAGCGTTTCATAGCCGAGCCCGTGCACCCTAAAAATCTCCTCCACGACAAACGCGCTGCCTAGCAAACTCGGAAATTGCGTTCCGATGACCGAAATTGTGGGAATTACGGCATTTCTGAGCACATGGACGACAAGCACGCGCCAAGGGGAGGCGCCCTTCGCGACCGCAGTGCGAACGTAATCTTGACGAAGTACGTCGAGCACACTGGCTCGTTGGTAGCGAGACAAGAGCGCGGTCATCGCTATGGCCATCGCAAACGCGGAAAGCAAGACGCCCGAATGGACGAGGAGCGAGCCCGCAAAAACGTGACGAAGAAACTCGCAGTACACGAAAATTGGAACGGAATACATTGCGAAGAGGACCCCGGCGGATACGAAGTCGACGCGCTCTCCCTTTCGGTACGCCGTAAGAAGTCCTAAGGGAACAGCAAGCAGGTAGCTCAGCAAGAGCGCAAGTCCGATCGCGCTCAGCGTGACTGGCGCATAGCGCGCGAGCTTTGTCGCGATCGCTTCACCGTCGCGTGAACTGACTCCGAGCTCACCTGAGAACACGCGCGACACCCACTTGCCGTAACGGGTTTCACTCACCACGACGATCGCGCGATCGGTCCCCGAATAGGTAATAAAGTCGCTTCGATGCACGTACCACCACTCGCGCCATATGCCTGCGGCAAGTTCGACGGTGGTCGTGTCGTCATGTTCGCTGACATGAGGTGCAAGCCCCGTGATGTCGCCGCACAGGGCAAGAAGGCGTGCGCGCGCAAGGGGATCGACCGTCTCGTACAGGACGCGAAAAATGGCGTCGAGCGCGTACGTGTCGACCGCAAGAATTGCGCGCCTTCGTTCCTCGCCCTCGTACGTCGTGTACCTCTTGACGGCACGCTCTATGGCAACGGGGGTGAAGTCGAGAATGTGATCGTCCCAGTAGCGCGCCCAAAACCCCGGTAGCTCGTTCGCCTCTTGCGGAAGATGAAGCGATGGGTCCGAGCGCAATGCAATGGGAACCAACGCAGAGGCGACGCGCACGCGTTCGGCAAGCGTGAGCTGATCGAGGTACGGGATAACGTGGGGCAGCCCGGCCCCTCCGACGCGCGAAATTTCCGTTCTTGCAGAGGGAGCATCGTCCGTAGCGATTTGGTGTGCGGCGCGAAGCGATCGTGCGCGCGCATCAAGAGGGTTGGTATTGATAAAGCGTGGCAAGTCTAAAAATAGCTTGCGTCTTTGATCTTCGCCGACGGCGGTTCTGGTGTTGTCCTGCCCGTAACCAACAACCGGCAAAATGGAAGTCAATACGAAGGCAAGCAGGCTGATGCCGAACAGCGTCGGGATCGACCACACGAGGCGGCGGAACACGTAGCCGAGCATCGTTGTAAGAGCTTACACTCGGTGGTTGCTATGACCGAGGAATTGCTCGCACGTGCACGTGCTTGGTTGGAGGAAGACCCCGATCCCGTCACCCGTGAAGAACTCCAACGATGCATGCAAGGGTGCACGGAGACGGGTGACGAAGCGCCGCTTATCGAGCGTTTTGCGGGGCCGCTCGAGTTTGGCACCGCCGGGTTGCGGGCGGTCGTCGGTGCGGGTGAATCCTGTATGAATCGTGTCATTGTCGCCCGCGCAAGCTGGGCGGTGGGCACACACCTTCTCGCCGCATTTGGCGATGCGCGCGAACGAGGCGTTGTTTTGGGCTGCGATGCGAGGTTATCCAGCGCGAGTTTCTCCGAAGAGGCGGCTTGTGTATTTGCTTCGCTCGGCATCCGTGTCCACCTTTTCGCTCAAGCCATACCAACACCCATGGTCGCGTACGCCGTAAGGCACCTCCAAGCCGCCGCGGGTGTCGTTGTTACCGCAAGTCACAATCCGCCTCAGTACAACGGGTACAAGGTGTTTTGGCGCAACGGGGCACAGATCATTCCGCCAACCGATGGGAGCATCGCTGCGCTCTTTTGTAACGCACCTGCATACAAAATGCTCAGGAGCGTCGAGCTTGCGGCGGCTAGGCAACGAGGTCTTATTGTTTCCGTACCCGAAGCAGTCACCACCAACTACGTTGCAGGCGCACGCGCGCTCGTCCCGAAGCCAGTTCTGAAGCTAGGTTCGCAGCCAGATCTCACCTTGCGAATTGTCTATACGCCCCTTCATGGGGTGGGCGGCGTGTGGGTCCTTCGGCTTCTTGGCGACGCGGGTTTCAAAAATGTGTGTGTCGAACCCTCGCAGTTCGAGCCCGATGGCCGCTTTCCAACGGTGGCGTTTCCGAATCCCGAAGAGAAGGGATCGATGGACCGCGTGCTTGATCTCGCGCGTGCGAAACAGGCCGATCTGGTTCTTGCAAACGATCCCGATGCCGATCGATTGGCTGTCGCCGCACGCACGAAGCAAGGCGAATATGTGCAACTCACGGGCAACGAGGTTGGACTCTTGCTCGCGCATTACTTGCTCAAATCAGATCCAGGTGAACGGAAGCTCGTCATCAACACGATTGTTTCGTCACCCCTGTTGTTGCGAATGGCTGCGGCGCAACACGTACGGGCCGAGCAAACGCTTACCGGATTCAAATGGATCGCCAACCGCGCCATGGATCTCGAACGCGAGGAGAACCAGCGCTTCATCCTGGGGTACGAAGAGGCACTCGGATACTCATGCGGAACGCTTGTGCGCGACAAAGATGGGATCAGCGCGGCGCTGGTTTTTTCGATGATGGCCGCAACGCTCAAGACAACGGACCGATCGGTTCTCGATGAGCTCGAGGTGATCTACCGAGCGTACGGCTATTTCGCGAGTGATCAGGTCAACATTGTGCGACCTGGCGTTGCCGGGAAAGCCGAGCTTGATTCGCTCATGGCACGCCTTCGCGGTGCGCCGCCGGAACGGATCGGTACGTTCGAAGTGACGTCGCGATTCGATGTGCTGTCGAGCATTCGATACGCCGGCAAGGAAGAGCAACCGTTGCCACTACCCAAGAGCGACGTGCTCGGTTTCGATCTCTCGGGTGGCCATCGAATTCTGGTGAGGCCGAGCGGGACTGAACCGAAGGTCAAATGTTACTTTGATGTTTACGATTCGTTTGCGGAGGGTGAATCGCTCGAAACGGTGCGCGGGCGCGCTATCGTGACACTGACGCAGCTGAAGGCCGAACTCTCGACGGTGCTTGGTGTGTAGGTAGTGAGCCGAAGTTTCGCCTGAAACTACGGTCCGCCGTCGAGCTTGGGCAAACCACCATCGCCAAGGGGAGGAAGGCCTCCGTCCTTGCGCCCTCCGTCACCAAGGTGGCCGCCGTCGCCACGTGGTCCACCGTCACCCATGGGGCCGCCGTCCTTGTGACCACCGCCATCGCCACCGCCACTATCCGTCGAGGCGGATCCATCGGTCATGCTCGAGCCGTCGGTTACGGCACCATCGTTGGTCGCTCCCGCGTCGGCTGCTGGTTTCACATCATCAATGGTGGTGGCATCGCTGCCGCACCCACCGCTCGAAAATGCACAGGCAACGACCGCAACGAATGCGAATGGAGTCCAAAGCAAACGCTTCATGGCGGCGACTTAGTACAGGATCCATGCCATGGCTTGAGTGTGCGTTCTTTCAGCTTTTTTCCCCGCACAAGGTGGACTTGGCAGCGGGGGTGAACATCGGCGTGTCCGGACGTGTTCAATCCAGTGGGTTGCGCAGAAAAGCGGCGTCCAGCAGACTGCGGGGCTGTGCTGCAACGTAGGCGCTTCGCTTTGTTCGTCGCGTACTTCGCATTTCTGCCGAGGCCGGCACGTGCCGCGGGCGAGGGCATAAAAGTGTACGGAGAATGTTACAAATGCGCCCCCGCGTGCAATGATTCAAAGTCGCTTCGTGACCGCATAGCGGAAGTCGCAACGGCAAGTCGGGTTGAGGTGTCGTCTTCGGCGGCCGAGGCCGATTACGTCGTACGGGTATCGGAAGAGAACGGGACCTTCGTCGCAATCATTCAAACACGCGATGGCCATGCTCGTCGCGTCACGGACGCGAACGCATCGTGCGAAGCAGTTGCGAACGCCGCCGCCGTCGCAACCGGACTTGCGGTCATCGAAGCGTCCGCATCTCCGTCGACAGCGCGGCGCCCACCGCCCCCGATTCCGACACGCTTTGAACTCGAAGCGCCCATCGCAAGCGTTCTGTTCGGTGTGACGGCGCCCTACTCATTCGGCGTCGCCTCGGGGGCATCCTTGGCGCTTGAGCGCGTTCAGTTTGGTGGACACATCCATTTTTACCCATTCCATACGACGGATTTATTAACAGGCCGCATTCGCACCCTGTCCGTGTTCGCGATGGGGGATGCTTGCGCGCGTCTTTTCGGCTCACTCGATCGCGCACGCCTTTCGGTGTGCTTGGCAACCGGCGGAGGTCTCCGTCATGCGGAAATCGAAGGGTTCCCGACCTCAGCATCCAGCACGCGCCCCTGGTTCTTCGCCGGCCTCGGGCCCGAGGCACGCGTTACACTGTGGGGCCCGGTTGGCCTTGCGCTTTCGGCGCGCGCATTCGTCCAAACGCGC
>JAHFDX010000248.1 GCA_023248785.1 Myxococcales bacterium | reverse complement strand
GAACCAGTAATCCTTAAGTTCATCTACATCGATGCCAAACGCCTCCTTGAGGACGTACTTGGCAAACGCCTTGATATCCTTCGAGATGGACTCCTTCACCGACTTAAGCGGCGCCGTAACTTCCGCAATGATCTTCTCAATGCCCTTGACCATTTCAGAGATGTAAACGGCCGCGTCCGAAAGCCAGTCAGGTAAGCCAATCATGCGGATGACGTGCGCGAGGAAATAATCCCTCAGTTGCGAGACCACATAGGAAAGCGTTGAGTCGGGTGACTCTTTGGATGGATCGCTGAACATCAACCGCACCCCAACGCGGTGACTGACGCGTACCCATTCCAGAAGTCCCTCGTCGATGTCGGCTGCCCAGTCATCCATGTACGGCAGGATCACATTGCGAATGATTCCGCCACCGAGCTTGTGCAATGCCAGGGCCTTGCCGGCGTCGCGCCCGAGCGTGGCAGCCCTTGTACAACTCTTCGGGTGTAGAATCCCGCACCGGTCGTATTCGTCGCTGAATCGCGCTTCTGCAACTTGGTACTCATTGTGCCATCGGCGTTGAAGTTCGTGAAGTTGCCGCCGATGTTCCTTCACCCACGTGCGAAGGCGTCCGAATTGATAGAATATCGATTTTCGCTTGTCGTGACCTGCAGCCTCACCCAATGGATAGGGATCGAGAACGAAGCGATTAAACTTCGTTAGCTCTTCATTCATCCCCTGAGCCGCGAGTTCATACACATTCTTGCCTTCATGTGGCTCGAGTGAAGGCGTCCGTTGAAAGAAGTACCCTTCCATCAAGATGTGCCGCAGCCCATTAATGCTCAGCTGAAATATGTTACCCGTGTGCCCGTTAACAAACGTGTGCGCGAACATGTCGCCCGCGCCATGCGCAAACATTCCAAGGACGAATGCTCGATTGCATCCGGTATCAAAGGGGGCTCCCTTCGCCGTTTGGGTCCACATACGGTCCCACCAGTACGCCGTACCTGGTCCGTCGACATTGGTTTCAGTCCCATCTTTCGGATCCGGCCCTCCCGGAGGATGAATGATGTTTTGACCCGTGAGTAGATCCGGCAGTGCGTCCGGACCCATAAGCCCCGTGTAGTATTGCGCCCCGCACCGTCGGATGAGATCGCGAATCGCTGGCGACGATCGAAATCTTACATTTCCGCTTGGGCCTTTGCTGTTCGAAAGAATGCCTTTGAGCGCGTTTTTAGTTCGATCCTGTGGGTCGACCTTCGGATCCACTTCATCAAGGGTGATGTACTCGTCGTCGAGCAGATCCTTTACAGCTTGCTGCGCAAGATACGCATGGGTGATGGGCTTCCACGCATACGCGCTCGCACTCAAAGATAAACCAACAACGAGGCCGAGTGCGGCACCGACTCTGCGTCTGAATCCTGCCATATCCCCTCCCGACTCGTATCTTAACCGCTCTAGCAATGGTTCGTAACGCTCACCATTCCATTTGACGAGACTGGCAGGGGATCTATGAAGAATGCGACTCACCTTTTGTGAGAGAGAGTGGGCAACAGGTGCAGTCACGCGATAGCCCACGTTGTCGCATAATTTTATGTGGCGCACCCATTGGCCGTTCGGCGAAGGATATTGAAAGAGCTATGTTTATCCGTGGAGGACAGGGCCGCGAGCGCAATGTTGGCTCGCGTCTTGAGGCGCGTTGGCAGACTCCGCACGCGGAGTGAGCGCGAACGCGCATGTGTGGGGAGGCATGATGAAGACGGTGACCAACGTTCTAGGGGCAGCTTTGGTTTTTGCATGGTTGGCTGCGGGCGAAAGGAACGCCCAGGCCGAATCGTTGTTAGGAAAAGCGAAAGACGGGCTCGAACACGCTGAGGATGCGGTTACGAAAACTGCAACAGACCTTGCCTCGGGCGCAAAGTCGGCTGTCAATCGCCCGGCGAATCCGGACAACGCGACGACAACCGATCGTTCCCTCTCTATTTTCACCGAAATAAAAAGCAATGCAGCGCTTGTAGGGGAAATCATTGCGGCGGCACCTGAATACCAGCGAAAGCTTGCCGAATTGCGCGCCAAGCGCGCACAGGCCTGTCCGGTTGCTACGGGCTATGACGAGCGGGCCGCACAGTCGACCGAAGGACGTGCCCAGCTTGAGAGGAAGGCCGCTGCGTACGAACGAATGACCCAGAGGCACATCGCGAGCCTCACGCTAATGAAGGTCGCGGATCTTGACCCGACCTCACAAGTGGTCGTGGGCTATCCATTCGAAATTGAAGACAGCTCGTACCATTCGGGTCAGCTCCTCGCGGCGCGCGCGTACAAGTATGGGATCACGCGCAACGCCACCGATCTCGCCACGCTGCGAGAGGGCGTGTTTGGTGCCTACAATTTGATGACGATCGCCAAAGCGCCGCAAGGACGCTTGATCAACCCCCGCACCGGACGAAACGTCACCCCTCGCGCAGGGCTGCCGGTACGCGGATATGTTGCGGAAGGGGATCCTCTCTTCGCCGGAAATAGCGACCTCGATCTCAACGACCCAAAAACCTATGTCTATGAAGGACCTCTGCGTGGCCTTACAAAGACCCGTTTTGTGTTTGTTGCCGACGTGAGTGGCGACCAGACCGATGGCTTGCTCTTTGGGATGACGGCCGCGTTTGAAGTACTCAAAAAGCTCAATGCCGAACCCGAGTTGCAAAAACTCATCGCCGAAGCAGTCGGCGACTTCGTTCGAGGTTTCATCGCGAATAGCTACAAGATCGTCGACCTAACCGGCAAGCCGACGAAGTGTGGCGACGTCTCGAATATGCAGGCCCCAAACGTTCTCATCCAGAACTTGGGATGGCTTCAAGCCGGCATCGTGACGACTCAGGCGGCTGACATCAAAGCCGCCTACAAGAAACTCACCGACAAGTACTTCGGCGGGCTTGGAATCACGCGCGGCTTGATCTTCAAGACGGAACTCGAGGTCGTCGGTGCGCTCCTTCGCAAGGTCAAGGAACCGCTCCAGTACACAGTCTTTGACTTCAACTACAACCTGGTGATGCTCCCGCTTCATTTGTTGGTACACCACGAGACCGATGCTCAGCTTCGCGGCCTGTATCGCCACTACCTGGATCATTTCGCGCGGCCCTTCACCGAAGACCTCGCCGTTCCTTTTTTTGACGGAATTTATCTAACCGCGAGCGGTCGCCGTGACGCGTCGATCGTCGCACGCATGGCGGCTGTCCTTCGCCAGTTTCGAAGTCCACCCGCACCCTTCGGGAACCCCGCGTCCACGACGGAATACATGACCGACTTCAGCCAGCGCGCAGAGTTGCGCGACCCACTATTTCAACACCTTCGCGCGGTTTGGGACAAGACCCTCGCGAAACGAAATCCCGAACAGCGAAACCCGTTCTACGCGGGCGGCGGTATTTGGCGCCTCGGACCTGGCCTTGTGCCACGCGACAACAACATTGAGCGCGCCAATCCGTACGCCCTCAAGGGCTATGAGACCAAGGGCACACCCGCTGGAAGTACCGCCACGCTGCGCGAATTTGCAGGCCATGACTATTTGCTCAACTATTGGTACGCGCGCTACCACGGATTGCTCTAAGGCTGTTCACTCTTCACCCAAGAGAACACCATGCGATTCACGCTGATCGCCATACTCATTGTGGTTGTTTCGGCGTGCACGTCCTCCCGCGGAAATACGTCTGACGCTGCACCTGGACTCGATGCGAATGCGGATGAGCCGGGCACAATGAGCCCAGCGGACGGCTGGTACCGATGCAGCGCGCGATCCATCAGAGGAAGCTTGCGTGCTACTCGCGAACGCTGTTTGCGCAAAGATAGGCGCCTGTGTGCCGATAGGCCTTGGTGCTCGGTTTGGTGACTTGGCCACCTGCAAGGCTCGGGTCCAGCAAGATTGCTACGTCGGCTCCCCGAGTTCCAACACGACACCGGAAATGGGCGCCGCATGTGCCGAATCGCTTGCCGAAGTGCGACACGCTGGCTCTCTCGAAAATGGTTCCCCGTGCGTACACAATCAGCAGTGCAAGAGCGTGCTTTGCGCCCGCGATGATGATTTAGAAACCTGCGGAACATGCGCCACCCACACGAAGGTTGGCGATGCCCGCGACAACAAGTCGTGCAGTCCCGGAACTGTGTGCAACGAAGACATGTCCACTTGCGTTGTTCCTGGAACGGCGAAGGTCGGCGACCCATGCATGACGCAGGCTCAATGCTCCATTGCAAACGGAGCCGTTTGCCATCGAGGTTTGGGGAAGTGCCTCGCCCTCACCCTTGCGTCCCCTGGAAGCCCATGCGGCTTCGACGCCATACGAGAGACTCATGGCGACGCAAAGACCACGCGGTACCGGCGGCAACCGTGGAGCGAATCGTTCAGCTTGCGGTGTCAGCGCCGCCGGCGGGCCGCAGCCGGTGGACCACGCGCTTGTTAGCGAAAGAGGTCCGCCTTACCAGCGGGCGCGTGTCCGATGTGCTCCGAAGGAATGGCCTGAAGCCGCACCTGATTCGGACGTACAAGGTCAGTCGCGATCCGGATTTCGCCGCGAAGGTGAACGACGTCGTTGGACTCTATCTGAGCCCTCCGGAGCACGCCGTGGTCCTCAGCGTCGAGGAGCAGACCTCCATCCAGGCCCTGCAGCAGACGCAGTTGCCGTTGCCACTGCGCTCGGGGCGCGCCGTCCGGCATACGCACGACTACAAGCGTCACGGCGTCGTCGACCTTTACGCTGCATTGGAAGTCGCCACGGGCAAGGTCACCCACCGCGTGACCGACAAGCATACGGGGACGGACTTTCTCGCCTTCATGAAAAAGGTCGTGCGCCGGTACCACGAGCAAGAACTGCACGTGATTCTCGACAACTCGTCGACGCACGGCACCCCCGAGGTGCGGACGTGGCTCGCGACCAATCCGCTCGTCCACTTCCACTACACGCCAACGAGCGCGTCCTGGCTCAACCAGGTCGAAGGCTTCTTCGGCATTCTCGGCAAGCAGTCCCTCAGCTCCACCGACTTCCGCTCCAAGCGCGCACTGCGCGATCATCTCGACGCGTACGTGCGCGACTGGAACAAGGCCCCTACACCCTTCGCCTGGACCAAGCCTACCGACGCCATCATCAAATCCCGCCGGCGAATACTAAATCGTATATCGACGGCGGTGCGCTAGCACTTCTTGCAGGAAGCCGGCTCCGGAACTGTCGAGGCGCATGGCGACGCCTTGATGTCGTTGCAGCATTGGTCAACTTCCGCCTGAGTGCAGATTGCCGTTCCAGTTGTGCTCGCGCCCTTCTTCTTTGCCTCGTTGATGATGGCGTCTTCGCAGTCGGTCGTGGTCTTGTAGGTCTTCGAATAGTCGGCAAAACACTGCGCAAGCCATATGCAGTATGCATCTGCGACTTGTCGAACAGCGACCTCGTTGGAAGGGTGCTCCGTGGAACCAAGACCACCGCCATCCGACTTGGCTCCCGTTGGCGTCGAACTGTTCGAACACGCCGTGGTCACTAACCAAAAGGTCGCCATGGGAAACGTCCAGCGCATCACAGCAGATTAGCGGCCATAGTACCGACAATACAAATGCGAACACCGCTCGGAATCAGACGCGACGCCGGAGGGGACGCAGGCAATCCGGCGGCCGACACACCCTGGTGTTGCCGCAACGGCGGGCGCAATCGCTAGAACCGACAACGCACCTCGCCGAGTGATGTGCATTGAGGATGCAACTGCGTAAGGATCCGCCGCGTCGGAAAATGGATCTACCACGGTACCATTTTTCTCGCTCATGCCACTGCCCTCTCCAAAAGCGCATCGGCAGCTTGCATACCAGACGCGACGGCGCCCTCCATGCAAATGAGATCGACATCGTTACGGACCCAATCCCCCGCCAAAAACCAGTTACTAAACGGCGTTAGAGGCCCCGGGCGAAACGGCTGAACCCCCGGCTCACAGAGGATAAGCCGCTCTGCGTCCGCACGGTTGCGGTGAATCTCGAGGCTTTGAATTCCGGCCGCACGAAGATCAAACCCTTGGCCGCCGCGCGCGAGGTTCTTGAGTGTGTGCGCGACGACGTCGTCATCACTCCACTTTTCAAAACCAGCTTCTTGCCCAACAAAGCTGACAACTGTTCCCTGGTGCTGCCGGTACTCGTCCAAGTGATGG
>JAHFDX010000247.1:1272-6147 GCA_023248785.1 Myxococcales bacterium | reverse complement strand
TCCCCTCTCGATCTGGGAATCACGGCTCTCGCGTGTGAGCTGGTCGATCGGTAAGGGGAGTTCGCCGGCCTCTGCCAAATCCGTATCGATTCCGTCTCGCGGACACACAGATCTCGTCGCCCGCGGATCGATCAGATTCACAGTCCAAGATGACGCAATTGGGGATGAGGTCATTTGTGAGAAAGTTCAGCCTGGTCCCATTTTCAGACGCCACCCCGTTACCGCACGACCACTCCACCGCCTCACTGCCCGGCTACCGGTGCTCGCCGCGCAAAAGGCCGCGACAAAGATAGTTACACTATCTACATTGGAAGATCTGAAGATCCGGCATGAAGTCCTCGAGGATGAGAAGGAGATCGAATTTGTGGACGGGCGATCGGGGTCCTTCCTGCGTGTGGGCGGCCCCTTCATTGGGATCGGCGGACAATACACCTTACGGGATGGCGCACGTAGTTCAGCGTTACCAGTTCTTCGAGCAGGTTACGAAATTGCTCATCCCTCGTGGCTTATCCACTCCGTCGCCATCGAGAGCGATTTCAAGAATGCTGTCGTGCTAGCGCCAGCGGTCGAAGTGGCCATGACAGGCAACTGGAGTCAGGTCGTTTCTCTTGGAGCGGGCCTGCCTCTCCGCTTGGGAAAGCAAACGGCGGTAGGCGTTCGTGGGCAGTTTGCAATTCAGTTTCCGTTCGTCGGGCTCGTGACCGCGGTCGACTACTACCCAGCATCGCCAGACCCTGCCCCCATCGTCTCCATAATCTTCCAGGTTTCCCTTTAAGTTCCACCAATCCCGAGGGAGCCGACGCGTAGCTACTATGACCCGTCTTACCTCACCCAACTTAGGCTCATCCGAATTCTACGTGAGGTAGGACGCCTTTCGCTCCGACAGATCCACGACGTCGTTTTGGTGCTGGATCAGAAGGAACGTGCGACGACCCTCGAGGTTATCGGCCACGTCCTCCGCGCTCTTAACAAGCAACGACGAGCGGGCCACGCGTATGCCACGCGTCTTTACCGCAAAGGCGCAAACCCGACCCATGAGTAATTCCTCATGTCATCCTGAACGAACGCGAGCGAGTGAAGGACCCCCTCTCAACGCACCGCCGTTGGGCTAGGCTCTCTTGCGCGCCGATCGTGCCTGAACGACGAAGTCGGACGCAGAAGTACCGATCCCAAACGTCCACGAACGCGGATCGATCTTACCTTCCTACCCGCGACTCCCGTTGAGCAGGTCACGGCGCGGGATTATTGGCAAAACAGGCCTTCAGCGCACTACAAGCCTCTCCGTATTTTTCTTTGATGTGGGAGTCCGAGCTGGCGCAAATACCTGTCGTCTTAATGCCATCCAAAGCGGCAGCATGCGCGATTTCATCCTCAATCGCTTCGCAGTTTGCGTTGGGGGAAGCGATACACTTGGCACCTTTGCAACGGAGACCATCAACGCAATCGCCAGTGCTCGAACACGTTTCACCAGCTTGGCTGGATGCGGCGTGGCACGCGATGCATACTGCGGCGACGACCAACGCAACAGGGACTCGTGCAAATGGGGTTAGCATCTAAAATCTCCTCGGAATAGCGCCTTCCCCGCCGGCTGAGAGAGCCGTTACCCGCTGCAACGAAGAGCCACAAGAGCAAAAAGTCGGTTCTGGCAGGAGCAAGAAGTCGGTTCGCGCCCCCGAGCGTTTCCACGTGCACGCTCGAAAACACACCGAAGACACGCGCGCGTATGCGGCTCGGCCCCGACAACGATCCGCGCTAAGGTGGCTTCCAGGGTGAAGCTGTCCCGGAGGAAACATGCTCAGCAAGTCAGATGTAATGGCGTTCATCGCCACAAGAGACTCTGAACGATCGTGCGCCTTCTATCGCGATGTGTTGGGCCTTCGCTTCGTCGCAGATGAACCGTACGCGTTGGTCTTCGACGCGAGCGGCACGATGCTTCGTGTTCAAAAGGTTCAGGAGCTCGTACCCGCGACTCACACGGCGCTCGGCTTTCGCGTGGCGGACGTTCGCGCTGTCATCCGCAATCTCAAGAGCCGCGGCGTTTCGATGGAGCGTTTCGGGTTCATGGATCAGGACGACTTTGGGGTGTGGACTGCTGCAGGCGGCGCGCAGATCGCGTGGTTCAAAGACCCCGATGGCAATCTGCTTTCGTTGACGCAGTTTTAGACAACGGGCCGCGACATGCCTGCTGCTATCAGAGCGGCGGCTATTCCTTACTTACCCAGCGCGATCGAGGGTACAGCTCGCCTCACGCCTACCTTACTTGGCCCGTAGCCGTCGGGTGATGTCGGCGAACAGGATCGGCCGCGTCGAGTCTTCCAGAAGCTCAGAGAATTGTTCGATCGTCTTTCGAACACGATCCAGATCGACCTCGCTGGGGTGTCTAGCAAGTAGCTGTTCAACATCATCGAGATCGCGGGGACGCGCCGCGACCATCTTGTAGATGATGAGAGCCTCCACGCTCGCCACTCGTAACGAAACGCCCGCAAACGAGCGCTCCATCGCACCCTCAAGAGCCTCACGCTCAAACGGAAGCGTTGCAAGGCTGAGATCCAAGGGAACGTTGCTTTCGGTGTGCCGAAGCAACACGACGCGACTCGTTCGGGCAAACGTGAGGACGTCTGCAATTCTTGGTTCAATGCCCGCATGCTCCAGGCCTGCAACGATGCGAGGTAAATCGCCGTCGTCGTCCAACCAAAGGGTGGCATCCACGTCCGCGGTCGTCCTCGCTACGCCGTGAGCAATGACGGCGATGCCACCAATGATCATCGATGGGAACCCAAGAGCGTCCAACGCCGCTTGAATGGCAGCAACACCACTCGCAAACGAGCTGCCCTTGCTCACCGTCTCCATGCCTCACGAAGCCGCAGCCAACTCGCGCGTGCCAAGTCGGTCGCTCGCTCTCGCACGCCACCTGGATCGAGGGGAAGCGTGCCCTCGCGATGCGAGGCCTCTATGATTTCAAGGATGAGCTCGACTTCGTCCTGGCCGCTGTCCACCCGTTCTTGTTTTTGCCGAAGTTCGGCGAGTTGGTGTGAGGCTACGAACGCCTTCAGCGCCTTCGCGGTCATCGCCAACGTGGAGTCGGGCCTACGCGTCACCTCGAAATACTAGCACAGTCGATGCGGGCGGCGCCCCTACACAAGATGGCTCAGTGGAACCACGCGGGCATCACGTCCAAGATCTCGGTCAACGGTTCCGAGATGCACAAAGAGACCGTGCGCACCGCGATAGTGCTCAGTGAAGCTACGGGCACTTGCAAGCTCGTGACGACCTGGCGTCTCGTCGAGCATCGGAAGGAAGCCGAGAATGCCGAGCCGCGAGCGCACGGCGAGCGGAACGAAGGCTCCGCCGCGACTTCGGAATTGGAACATCGTAGCTCCTAGTTTCGGCCGGTAGACCCATTGGTGTCGTACAAAGGAAAATAGAAACCGCGTGATGTTAAAGAGCATGTCGTGTCCCCTACCGGCGAGATGGGTCGCTTCCCCTTGGTCCTCGAAAAAAACTACCGGACGTCGTCGGGATCCTTCCGTGTCGAGGATTCGGATCACGAACATTGCCTCGAGCGCCGAGAGGATCCGTCGAACCGCAGGCACAGAGACCCGCGCCCTTCGCGAAACTTCGGCGAGATCGAGTGGCACAGTCTGTTTTTGCGCGAGTACAGCGAGAAGGTTACGCAGCGTCCGGAAATCGAGGGTTGTTTGTACCAGCAGGCGCAGATCGCCGAGGGAGCCTCGCTCAAGTCCATCGGCAGAAGCTCCCAATTCACAATTCGTCCCGTCAAAGATTCCCGTATGGCCTTACGGCTCGAGAAGCGGACCGAGCCCAAAAGGAGAAACTGACACGGAGCCTTGTGCGTGCGCACCCACTCTTTCAATGCGGGAAAAAGTGGCGGCACAAGTTGACATTCATCCAGGACGAGCGGCGAGGCCGCATTCAAGCGACAGACGTAGGTCAAAGCGAAACGCTTGGCTATGCAGTCGTTGGCACAATTGCGGTTGAACCCCTCCTGCGCGCCCTCCGAAAGTTGCTGCACGAGCATGACGCGCCCCCCTTGCTTCAAGGGAAGCGTTCAACGGCATGGTTACCGCGCTCAAAGCCAAGACGAGGGATGCCCAGTACAATTCTCGCATCGCGCCCACGAAGGCGGATTGCATGAAGTAATCGTCCACGTCTCCACGATCAGCGTGAGAAGCGGACCGCGCCCGCGCTCATTGTCCACGGCCCCGTCCCGCAAGTGGCCGCCTGCTGTGCGTCGACGGTCAGCGTAGCCGCGGTTGCGTCGAGCTGGATTAGAACGATTCGGTTTACGACGGCCGGACCGCTCGCCAGCGGCGATCGCACTTGGGAGTAGAGCGTGTCGTAACAATAGATTGCGCTGTCGGTAACGGTCTTAAAATCGCGGTTAATCTTTCCCGTCGTCTGTGGAGCGAACGTGTAGTTGCCGTGCACAAGGCTAGGCGTGGCCACGTCGAAGGAATCGCCGAGCGAAAAGGTTTGGTAGGCGTGCTTGTAGTCGTTGGGCCCGGTGTACAGGACGTACTGCTCGGCAGAGTACACCGATGGTCCGGACGGACCCGTCGCGGGAAACCAATAGCCCAAGGCGGTGCCGGCGAAATCGAAGTAGACACTCAGTCCGCACGCGGGGGTTGCATCCATTTGGATTCCATTGCGATCCACGAACAGTGGTCCGATCTGAGTGGCCAAGGTGGACGGCATGTAATCAAGCGGGCATGCGACGAAGCACCGGTTGCGGCCAGGCGTTTCACCCACCTTGCAGAATCGCTCCGGATTGGCGAACGCCGATCGCCCATTCGCAATCCGCGTGTCGCGCAGACCCACGTCCATGCCGCCCACACCCCCAGCGATATCGCCCGT